>CANESA010000026.1 GCA_947440735.1 Candidatus Nanopelagicaceae bacterium | reverse complement strand
TCACTCAGGCGAGCAAAGGCGGTCTCAAGACTCGAGCGACCTTGTGCAATAGCATTTTCTGCCGCATTAAGAGATTGAGTTTGAATGCGATTAAGTCGCTCAGCATCAGACATCACCTGACTCAACCACTGGCGATAGGCAACAACTTCATCCTGTGCTTCGGAGATCATTCGCTCACCTTCACGGCGGGCAGCTAGCGCTAAGGCAGAGACTTCGCGTCGCTTCTCTTCAAAGATAGCTTCAGCGTCTGTAGCGGCTTGAGAAAGAATATCTTCTGCTTCACTCTCTGCAGTTGTGATGTATTTGCGACCACGAGATTCTGCGCCAGATAAAAGTGCGCGAGCTTTATTTTCAGCACCTTCAACTGCTTCGCGAGCAGTTTTACTTGCCTCACTCACAACGCGCTCAGAGGCAGAGAATGCTTTCTGTTCGCGAGCTTGAGCAGATTTGATCATGCTCATAGCAGTCTCTGTAGCCAAGATTTCAAACTCTTCTTTACTCAAAGATGTGATGTCACGGCGTGAGCGCAGGTCAGATAACTGTGCCTCAAGTTCGCGAATGCGATCGACAGAGTTCTGCGTCGTTGTTTCGCCCTCTTTGAAACCTACCCAGTTAAGGAAGGTGCTCTTCTCATTTGCCATGGCCATAGATTAGGGCACCAATGGAGTTCTCCAAAAGTGAGCCAGGGTGATATCTGGGCGATAGCAGCACCATAAGCAGCGCCATAAGCAGCGCTAGACGGGGCTAATCGCGGTAGATGGCGAAGGAGATTGCCAGATATTGAGAGATCCAGGCGGCCAGCACGAAGATATGGAAGAGCTCGTGGAAGCCGAAATATTTAGCATTGGTCCCGGGCTTTTTGAGGGCGTAGAAAATCGCACCCACTGAGTAGAGCAGGCCGCCAATCAGGATAGGGATCAGTACCCACAAGCCACCCTCTTTATAGAGCTGAGGAGTGTAGAAAACTGCGACCCAGCCAAGAGCTAAATAGTTGATCACGTAGAGCCAACGTGGGGCACCGAGCCAGAAGATTCGCATCGTCACACCCAGGAGTGCGCCGATCCAGACAACGCTGAGGCAGATGGTCCGATCTCGACCTTCAAGCAGGGTCATTGCAAAAGGTGTGTAGGAACCTGCGATCAAGAGATTGATATTCGCGTGATCCCATCTGCGCCAAATCTTCTTCTTCGCAGGTGTCCACGGGACTCTGTGATAAATAGCTGAGACGCTAAAGAGCGTGATGGCGGTGAGGGAATACAGGGCCACTGCAAATCTCAGTGACTCCTTACTCAATATAAAGAGTACGAGCGAGGCAATTATCACTACTGGCGTGGCCCCTAAGTGAAACCAGCCACGCAACTTAGGTGGCGCAATGAGATTCTTCTCCACTGTTTCCTGGAGGGGTTTCTCTGCTGCGGCTTCCATGCTCTCAACAGTAGTCTCAACAGTTGATGGTCTGGGTTGGTCATGTGCTGGTCATTTGGCGAGGGGTGGCAGCCCTAGATTTGAGCGTGTTATAGAAAAATAGTCTAGAAATTCTTGGAAATTTCTCCTTTTTGTGCGTGCAAATCCCTTGCAGAAGGTTCAGACTCATACCTATCGACTCACGGTGAGGTTCCTCGAGGACGGCACCGCAAGATCGATTTCACGGGCCGCCCGGTCCGCTGATATCAACAAAACACCCACGGAGGTTGTTTTAGATGGTAAATCTCAATCCAGATCAATGGAACCTCGTCTACAACGTATTCTCGTTTGGACTCGTTTCAATGCTTGCATGCACTGTGTACACACTTGTTTCACAGTCACGCGTACTTCCTAAGTACCGCAATGCTCTCGTAATGTCATCGATGGTTACATTCATCGCTGGATACCACTACTGGAGAATTTTCAACTCATTCAGCGAAGCAACAGCTGAAGGCGGCACAGCAGTAAATCTTTCAGGTGAGCCAGGTTCATTCAACGAGGCATATCGCTACGTTGACTGGCTACTTACAGTGCCACTACTTCTTGTTGAAGTAATCGCAGTACTTGCTCTAGCTAAGGAACTTGCTCGCTCACTTATCGTTCGCCTTGTCCCAGCATCAGCTGCGATGATCGCACTTGGATACCCAGGTGAAATCGCAACTGATCAGGGTACACAGATCATGTACGGTGTGCTTTCAACAATTCCATTCATCTACATTCTCTACGTACTATTCGTAGAGCTTGGAAAGTCCCTAGATCGTCAGCCAGCAGGCGTTGCTGCAAGCGTCAAGAATCTACGCCTTCTTCTGATCGCAACATGGGGCGTTTACCCAATCGCATACTGCTTCAACGTTTGGGGCGATGCTTCATCTGATTCATTCGTGGCAATTCAGCTTGGATACACAATCGCAGACGTTTTGGCGAAGTGCGTATTCGGTCTCACAATCCTCAAGATTGCACGCATGAAGTCACACGCAGAAGGAATGGCTGCAGATCACTAATCTGTAGCAGTCCCGAAGTAATTCGGAGTAAGGGTGGGCGCGAAAGCGCTCACCCTTACTTTTTTTATGCTTTAAATATAAGATCCCATAATGACTACCCATCGTTCACCGATATTTGCACTCTCTGATTCCTACGTCGAAAAATCAGCACGCTTGAGTCCTATGGCTTCAACGTATTTAGGAATCACGGACCTCAACGATCAACTTGATGATTTTTCAATTGCAGGTCGTGCCGTTGAAGCAGATCTATCTCGAGTAACACTGGCCGAACTAGCTAAGCTGGAACCTATTGATGAGATCGATCGCGTAGCTAAATCTGTGATGCAGGAGCGTTTAACTTCAGGCCTTCAACTCCATGATTCTTTTGAATCACATATCTCATTTAACGTTCTCACCTCACCTCCTGCTGATATCCGCCAAGTCTTTGAGATGATGCCTAACGAGAGTGCTTCAGATTTTGACACTATTGCAAAGCGTCTACTCGCAGTAGAAAAGGCCCACCTCAGTTGGATTTCAACAATCGATGCCATGGCTAAGAAGGGCAAAACTGTTGCACAACGCCAGATTGATGGCATTGCCAAGCAGTTAGAAGGTTATGCCGACGGCGGATATGCCGCGATGGCAAAGAACTTCGACCCAGATGGAAAATATCCTGCCGTACATGAAGCCGCAAAGGCTGCTGCACAATCTTCTGCAGAGACAGCTTCATATTTGCGCGGTACATATATGGCACTTGCAACACCCAATGATGCAGTCGGTGCAGAGCGCTATGCAGTTTGGGCCCGTTACTACACCGGTTCAGATTTAGATCTTCGCGCAACATATGAGTGGGGCCTTAAGGATCTTGCCCAGATTAATGAGCGCATGTGGAAGGTTGCTGCACAGATCAAGCCTGATGCAAAAACTCTTCGCGAAGTTGCTGACTATCTAGATAACGCCCCTGAATACAAGATTTATGGCAAAGATGTCATCATCAAGAAGCTTCTTGATTTCACACAGGCCGCCGTTACGCAGTTGGATGGCGTTCACTTTGATATTGATGATCGAATGAAATTCTGTGATGCCCGCATCGCACCTGATGGGAGTGCGTCAGCACCGTATTACATGTCTCCAAGTGAAGATATGTCACGCCCCGGAACTACATGGCTGCCGCTTCTTGGCGAAGATGAAGTCAGTTGGTGGCACCTTGCATCAACCTGGTATCACGAAGCGGTTCCAGGACACCACTTGCAGATTGCAACATCAGTTCTCGAGCGCGAGCGCCTCTCTCGCTTCCAGCGTTTTGGCGCATGGATCAGTGGATATGGCGAAGGTTGGGCGCTCTATGCAGAGCGCTTCATGGATGACCTCGGTGCATTCGATGAACCAGGGATTGAAATGGGCTTCCTATCAGCGCAAGCACTTCGTGCAACACGTATCGTCATCGATATTGGAATGCATCTTGGTTACACCGATGAAAATGGTCGCGTATGGGATGCAGTCTCTGGTCGAGAAGCCCTTATGAATAAAGCACTTCTTGATGAGCCCTCCGCAACGAGTGAAACTGATCGTTATCTCGGATGGCCAGGACAGGCGATCTCGTACAAGGTCGGAGAACGTGAATGGATTGCTGCTCGTGAAAATGCAAAGAAGCGCTTAGGTAGTGAATTCTCATTGAAGAGATTCCACGCACACGCGCTAAGAATTGGACCAATGGGTCTAGATACCTTTGGACAAGAGCTTGCTCTTTGGGATGGAAAATAATGAATCAGATAATACGAAACAATTACCGCATGGGAGGCTATCTCCTCCTAGCTATCGGGCTGATCAATTGGCAATATCAAAATGAGGATGCAGGAATTGCTTCGCGTTCGCTCTTGATCGTAATTCCAGGAGTGATCATCCTTGCAATGACATTCATCAAGCCGCTGGATAAGTTCCTCGCCAGCAGAGCGGGTATGGCGATCGTGACTGTTATTGGCGCTGCATTAGTGGGGCTCTCATTCCTTAATTAGCCAGTCGTTTACCTACAGTTCATGCCCGGGAGATATCCTCTCGGGCATGACTATTTCTGATGCCACATCAACGTCCAAGCCCAGCGTTCTCTTTGTCTGTGTGCATAACGCAGGACGATCTCAGATGGCTGCAGGATTTATGACGCACTTAGGACAAGGTCGCGTTGAAGTGTTATCTGCTGGATCTGCACCAAAGGATTCAATTAATCCTGTTGCAGTAGCAGCGATGGCCGAAGTTGGAATTGATATTTCACATAACTCACCAAAAGTTCTTACCCCTGAAGCAGTCCAACAATCTGATGCAGTGATCACGATGGGCTGCGGGGATGCCTGCCCGTTCTACCCAGGCAAGCGCTATGAAGATTGGGTTCTTGAAGATCCAGCCGGGCAAGGCATTGAGAGCGTTCGAGTAATTCGTGATGACATCAAGCTGCGGGTCGAGACTTTGCTTGCAGAGTTGTTAGCCTAGGCAGATGAAGCTTCGCGCCCACTTTGCCGAATTTTTAGGTACCGCTCTTATCACCGCCACCGTCATCGGTTCTGGAATCATGGCGCAGGTTCTTACTCGCGATGTCCTACTTCAATTATTTGTTAATACTTTTGCCACAGTTTTAATTCTTGCCCTTGCGATTTGGTTACTGGCACCTGTGAGTGGTGCGTATTTCAATCCAGCTGTTCTCATAGTTGCATTCATTCGAAGAGAGTTATCCGCACTCCATCTGCTTACCTTCACGCTCGTACAGGCGGCAGGTGCAGCATCCGGAGCGATCATGGCTCACGCACTCTTTAACCGCGCACTTATCGATCCATCGACTACTACCCGTGATGGAAGCTGGCTATTTCTTAGTGAAGTCGTAGCAACTGCTGGATTGATTGCAACGATCTTTATCGCCAAAAATCAAGGACGCGGCGAGAACGCGTTCTGGCTTGTTCCATTATGGATTGGTGGAGCCTACGTATTCACATCTTCAACAAGTTTTGCCAATCCTGCGATTACCTTAGGGCGATCGCTGACAGATTCTTTTGCTGGAATTGCAATCGCATCGGTGCCCGTATTTATTGCTGCGCAGCTTCTTGGTGCAATTGTTGGCCACTTCATCGCTGAGATCCTGGTTAAGCGCGAGGCTGACTCAACCGCCTCTTAATTACTCCTAAATTGGATATCTTGCTTCTTCATCTCTGCCACAAGAATTCTTATGACATTGGGACCGATTCCATGGACTTCCTTAAGCGCTTTGAGTGAGGCTTTGCGAAGATCAGGAAGTGCATAAAAACCTTCATCAATAAGTGCTCGCCGAGCTGGTGCGCTAATTCCTAGCGCGACCCATTCCTGATCAACGTCTGCATAGGCATCGGGTGCGACTTCACCTCGTGTATCAACAGACTTACTTGCACTTTTCTCTGCACGACGTTCGGCCGCAGCTTTCATCGCCTCTGATTGCAATTTCTTAACTTTGGCTCGCGATGGTTTAGCCATGTCGGTTACCTCGCCTCAATCACTATCTACGAGCACTATCTACGAGTGGTTCACGTTGTACTGGTGCGGGAGGCGGGACTTGAACCCGCACGTCCGAAGACACAGGTTCCTAAGACCTGCGTGTCTGCCATTTCACCACTCCCGCAAAAGAGTGTCCTTCTTGTCACTGCTTTAAGAATCAATGAAGAATCTCAACCGTCACAGAAACGTTATTTATTTCCTGTGGCTATTGCCCTAGGTTACGGGTAAGTTCACCTTTGTTCCAAACCGAGTTCCACACCGAGTTCCACACCGATAGCAGCGCCCCACAAGACACCGGGAGAAGACCATGTCAGTAACACCAACCCCAGCAGATAAATTCACCTTCGGACTCTGGACCGTCGGTTGGCAGGCGCGTGACCCCTTCGGAGACCCTACTCGTGGGCCGCTAGACCCAGTTCGCACCGTGAATGAGCTCGCATCACGTGGTGCTTACGGTGTGACATTCCACGATGATGACTTGATTCCCTTTGGTAGCGATGACACATCTCGCAAGGGCCATATCGATCGCTTTAAGAAGGCACTTGCAGATACCGGAATGAAAGTTCCGATGGCAACAACTAACCTCTTTACCCACCCAGTCTTTAAAGATGGTGCATTTACATCTAATGATCGCGATATTCGTCGCTACGCACTTCGTAAAGTAATGCGCAATATTGAACTTGCTGTTGAACTTGGTGCAGAGACTTACGTATGTTGGGGTGGTCGTGAAGGTGCTGAATCTGATGGCGCAAAGGATGCCTACGTTGCACTTGATCGTTTCCGCGAAGCATTTAATATCCTCGGTGAATTTGTCACCGACAACGGATACAAAATTAAGTTTGCAATTGAACCAAAGCCAAATGAGCCACGCGGAGATATCTTCTTGCCAACAATTGGCCACGCGCTCGCATTTATTAACTCACTTGATCGTCCAGAACTTGTCGGAGT
>CANESA010000025.1 GCA_947440735.1 Candidatus Nanopelagicaceae bacterium | reverse complement strand
GTTCAATACATACCCGACTTGTAGATAATAATGCTGCTGCAATTCGTAGTGAAAATCGGAAGTTATCCTGGAAAGTTCTTGTTGGTGCTTCACTTTCTATTGTTCTACTTATCGGAGTCGCTCAGTTTGTGATCAGCGCAGTTGATTCAGAGCCTGCAACAACATCAATGGTCACAGAAGAAGTCGAACCTTCACAAACACCTACACCTACACCAACTGCATCAGCTGCCCCATCTGCAACTTCATCGACAGTAAATAATGAGCTAACCCTGTCGATCGCTGCCACTCGCGGTAATTCAAATATTGATGTTGTCATTGGGGGAGTGAGCGTTTATAGAGGCCCACTATTTCAAGGTGAATCAAAATCATTCGTTGGAGAGAATTCGATTTCGGTCTACTTAGGTAATGCGGGCGATCTCGATCTCACTCTCAATGGCGAGAAATTAGCTCCATTAGGCGATCGAAATCAGGAAATACGTAAGACTTTCAGAGCTAAGTAAGGTCACACACTGTACTATCTGACAAATGAGTCGGACAGTTGCAATAGTGACAATGGGCTGCGCCCGAAATGATGTCGACTCCGAAGAGTTAGCCGGTCGTCTTGAGGCCGATGGTTGGACCCTAGTTTCGGATGTTGAAGATGCCGAAGTAGCCGTTGTCAATACATGTGGCTTTATCGAATCGGCTAAGAAAGATTCAGTAGATGCACTTCTTGAGGCTAATTCCCTTAAAGGGCACGGAGTCACACGTGCCGTTGTTGCCGTGGGTTGTATGGCAGAGCGTTACGGAAAAGAGTTAGCTGAGGCGCTACCCGAAGCAGATGCGATTTTGGGGTTTGATGATTACCAAGATATTTCAGCGCGCCTGCAATCAATCATTTCAGGGCAGTCCCATGTATCGCACACACCTCGAGATCGACGTTCACTCCTGCCGATCGCACCTGTTGACCGTGCAAAAGCTCGAGATGAAAATTATGAATCTTCTCTTGGCGCGGGAGGTTCAATCTTTCGTAAGCGATTGGGGGATGCACCATGGGCACCCTTAAAAATCGCATCAGGGTGCGATCGACGATGTTCATTCTGCGCAATCCCATACTTCAGAGGCTCCTTTGTATCGCGCAGACCGACTGAAGTTTTAAAAGAGGCCGAATGGCTTGCACAGAATGGTGTGAGCGAACTCTTTCTGGTGAGCGAAAATACGACATCGTACGGAAAAGATCTCGGCGACCTCATGCTGATGGAGAAGATCCTGCACGAGTTTGGCGAAATCCCTGGTATCGAACGAGTCCGTCTCTCATATTTACAGCCCGCAGAGATGCGTCCCTCACTTCTTCAAGCGATGATCGCAACCGATAAAGTTGCGCCTTACTTTGATCTCTCTTTTCAGCATGTAAGCCCTACACTTTTGAGACGGATGCGACGTTTTGGCGATAGCGAAAAATTCTTACATCTGATCACCCAGATCCGCGCTCTTTCGCCAGAGGCTGGAATTAGATCGAACTTCATCGTTGGATTTCCTGGTGAGACCGAAGACGACTTTAATCTTTTGGCAGATTTCATCACTCAGGCCCAACTTGATGCGATCGGAATTTTTGGGTACTCAGATGAAGATAAGACTGAGGCCTTAGATCTTTCCGACAAGGTCGATGGTGAAATCATTGCAGAACGCGTTCAATCTCTTTCTTCTCTCGCCGATGAAATGGTCACTTTGCGCGCTGCCACTCGCATCGGCGAGCAGGTGCGAGTGCTTATTGAAGATGAAGAGAACCAAGAGGGGCGTGCTGCTCATCAAGGACCTGAAGTCGATGGAACAACCACATTTGTTGGAACTACATTCAAAGTCGGTGAATATGTGGATGGAGTTATCACCCAGTCGCTCGGCGCAGATTTGATCGCACGGCCACTATGAAGAAGTTTCTCTCACCAAATGCAATCACAGTCGCGCGAATTGTTCTGATTCCATTTGGCGTTTACGCCATCTTTAAAAATGGCGGCGATGATTCAACCTGGCAGATAATTGCCTGGTGCATTTACTTTGTTCTGGGTCTGTCAGATATGCTCGATGGACATCTGGCGCGTGCTACTAACCAAGTAAGCGAACTCGGAAAATTTCTGGATCCTGTTGCAGATAAGGCTCTCATAGGTTCAGCCATGATCTCCCTATCAATCTTGGGCAGATTTCCATGGTGGATTACTGCCGTTATCTTGGCGCGCGAGATTGGAATTACACTCTTTCGCTTAGCAGTGATCAAGCGCGGAGTCATTCCTGCAAATCGTGGGGGCAAGATCAAGAGCGCTTTCCAAAGCTTTGGAGTTGGCTTCTTTATGCTTCCAATGCCTGAGGGTCTGTATTGGTTCCGCGATGGATTTATTGCGGTCGCAATTGCTCTCACTATCGTCACGGGGGTTAACTATGTACGATTGGCGCTGAAGAGAGCATAAGCCAAGCCGCAATTTAACTAGAGGGAGGGTATATGTCGCTCACCTCTGAAGCATCTTCCATGGTGAAGGAAATAATCCGCACTCTTGGAGAGAGCAATGAATCCCTGGTTACAGCCGAATCAATTACTGCTGGCGGGCTAAGCGCTGCAATTACATCTGTTGAAGGTTCATCACAAATTTTTCTTGGTGCAATTGTTGCCTACCAAGATCACGTTAAAACCAACGTGCTTGGCATTGATGAAGCGATAATTGCAACACATACTGTCTATAGTCAAGAAGTCGCGGTCGCAATGGCGCAAGCGGTGCGTTTAAAATTTGGCGCAACGTGGGCAATTGCAACAACAGGAGTTGCAGGCCCAGGTCCATCTGATGGTGTCCCATCGGGCACTGTCTGGGTTGCTATCGACGGTCCGGTTACCCAGAGTCTGGAACTTTCCCTTGCGGGTGGGCGTGAAAGCGTGCGAAACGCCACAGTTGCCACTGCAATCGGCACATTTACGCGTATCCTTAGAGAACGTGCGCGCCAAGTCGCCGCAGGTCGATAGGTGAAGTGGAGGGAGTAACGATGGTTTTACTACGTGAAGCAGTCGGTAGCTCACTCCGTGCTGCCCGAACAGAGCAATCTCGAACACTTCGCGATGTTGCACGCCAAGCTCGCGTCTCCCTGGGTTATCTCTCAGAGGTTGAGCGCGGCCAGAAGGAAGCATCATCTGAATTGCTTAACGCGATTTGTGATGCACTCGGTCTTCAACTATCAGCTCTTCTGAGTGATGTCACTGTTCAGATCGCATCTGGCGAGATTGCAAAGCTCTCCGTTGTCGACGCAGCCTAAGTACGCCACACAAGGCGCATCTCATCGCCGTACCGAAGACGCGATACTTCAAGCAACTAAAGTTTTAATCTCCCAATCTGGTCTTACAAAAATCTCAATGATCGATATTTCGTCGGCATCTGAGGTAGCTCGTGCAACTTTATACAATCACTTTCGCGATAAGCACTCTGTTATCGAAGCACTCTTAGCTTCTGAAGTTGCACGCATTATCGAGTTATCGAAGCTTGCTGGAACTCCTGCGGATGCACTTGAATCACTCTCCATTGCAATTTCCTCCGATAGCGCGTTAGCCAGTCTTCGCGAGCACGACCCAGCCCTTATTGCTCAACTTCTTATTCACAGCGAACATCCTCTCTATTTGGAACTTGCGCGAGCAATTTATGCATTCACTCAATCTCAAAGCGCTACTGGCCTTGCCATGCGTTGGTTATTGGGGCAGGCGGTACAGCCCCTCACTCCTGAGCAATCTCGCGAACAAGCAGCTCTGCTCGTAGAAAATACACTTTTTTAAATACTCCTTATGCGAATTTCGGATCTGCGCGAGCGACTCGCTCTCTCTTTTGGGCAAGAGTGGGCGCCTTCGTTCTGCAAGGACATCGCAATTTCTGAGTTAGGGAGCAAAACTGTCGATGAAGCCCTTGCCTCGGGTATTGAAGCTGCAGATATATGGCGCGCAGTGTGTAATTCACACCCAACAGAAACATTTGCCCACAAGTACTAAGTGCAAATAGTTTGCAGATATTCTTGACCTATCTCACTCAAATTTCTGTACCCTGAAATTGATTTTTTCATTCTTCGCATCTACAGTACGCATCATGTTTACAAAGAGACGCGTGATTGATTACTGCCGCGTGAATACCTCTATCTGTTCTTAATTCGCCTTCATAGCTTTGCCTGCTTTACCCGTTTTTCCCAAACCACCCAACTAAAAAATAAAGAGGATTACTATGTTAATTTCAAAGAAGAAAATCGTTGCACTGGCAGCTTCGGTAGCTGTTCTTGCTATCGCCGCCACATCATTTACACCAGCTCAGGCTGCGCCAAAGAATCTAGCGCGTGCCGTTGTGCAGCCAGATTGGCTTGAGAAGAACCTTGATGACCCTAAAGTTGTTGTGATCGAAGTAAGTACTGAGCCAGGAATCTACGAGCGCGGACACATCAGAAATTCAGTCAAAATTACTTGGCATACTGATCTGGTTGACACTGTTAATCGTGATGTTGTCTCTGCTGCGAACTTCCAAAAGTTTGCGCAAGCCGCTGGAATTAGCCAGGACACGACTGTTGTTCTCTATGGAGATAAGAACAATTGGTTTGCAGCCTGGGGAGCATGGATCTTTAATCTCTACGGTGCAAAGGATGTTCGTATTCTCGATGGTGGCCGAGTTAAGTGGGAGAAGGATGGACGTGCTCTCACCACAGCTGTTACCACCAAGACTAAAGGTAATTTCACCAGCACTCGTTTAGATAAGACTATGCGTGCAACTTTGCTGCAAGACATCATTCAGGTAGCAAAGAAGCGTGTAAAGGTTGATCTCATCGACATTCGTTCTGCAGATGAATACAGCGGAAAGATCTTCGCTCCAGCTGGATTCCAGGAATTGGCTGTACGTGCAGGACATATTCCAGGTGCGATCAACATTCCTTGGGGCTTAAATGTAAATGCCGACGGAACCTTTAAGACAGTTGCCGAACTCAAGAAGGTCTACGCAGATAAGGGCGTCGAGGGAAAGCAACCGATTATCACCTATTGCCGTATTGGTGAGCGTTCCTCATTAACATGGTTTGTTCTCAGCGAAATTCTTGGCTACGACGTCAAGAACTACGATGGCTCTTGGACTGAATATGGAAATACAGTCGGAGTACCAATTTCGAATCCTTCAGGCACGATCTGGGGTAATTCATAATTTCTACGGACTCTCAACTCAGCGGGGGTTCCAGTACATCTGGGACTCCTGCTGAGTCATTCTCTTGGAGTAAGGGCGATACCTTTCGGACTACTGCAGCAGTTTTGATCGTTGCTATCTTGCTTGGTCTTGCATATGTGCTCTCTGGGCGCGAAGGAACGGGAGCGCAAGCTTCATTTTCACTCCTGATCGGTACTTCCCTAGGAATTATCTTCGAGCGAGCTCGATTCTGCTTCTTCTGTATTTTTCGTGACGCTATTGAAGATCGCAACACAACACCAATCCTTTCGGTGCTGAGCGCAATCGCAGTCGGTAGCGTCGGATACGCAATTCTCTTTGGTCAATTTTTGCCCGATACTTCTACTGAATACTTCCCACCGAATGCGCATATCGGTCCCGTGAGTTGGGTGCTCGTTGTCGCTGGATTAGTTTTTGGTGTGGGAATGACTCTCTCTGGTGCATGTATCAGTGGTCACCTCTATCGCATCGGCCAGGGATCATTACGTGCATTTCCTGCGCTCCTAGGTTCTCTCATTGGATTTGGTTTGGGATTTGCCACGTGGAATGAGCTCTATCTTTCAACGCTGATATCCGCACCTAAAACTTGGCTGCCTCACACATTTGGTTATGCAGGTTCACTCTTTATTACCTTGGCCGTCCTGCTTGCTCTTGCTCTCATAGCACGACGTTGGCGCGCTACCTCGGAGCCAATTTCCAGCGAACCATCAACGAACTTCTACTCTGCCTTGATTATTAAGCGCTGGCCACCACTTTTATCTGGCGCTCTCGTTGGAGTAATCGGAACGATTGCATACCTACGTATTGAACCTCTTGGTGTGACCCGACAATTAAGCACAACTGCGAGAACAGTATTAAGTGATCGAGGTTATCTTCCTGAGACACTCGAGGGTTTAGATGTGATGAAGGGATGCATAGCTGTCATCAGCTCAACTGTGACCAACAACGGATGGCTCATTATCGGAATCGTCTTTGCATCCCTTGCTGCAGCGCTAGCCGGAAATAGATTCTCATGGCAGAACATCACAGTGAAAAATGGGCTCACCGCACTTATTGGTGGAGTTCTCCTGGGTTGGTCTTCCATGATTGCTCTCGGTTGTACCGTTGGAGTTCTGCTCTCTGGAACGCAAGCCTTTGCGTTATCGGGCTGGGTCTTTTTTGCCACAGTATTTATTGGAACTGTGATCAGTATTAAACTCAAGCTTCATAAGATTTAGATACCAATTACTTCTAGTACCCATGGATCGCCATCACGTGGCGGGGTTAGTGCGCAGGGAAATTTCTCTGAGATAATCGCATATATATCTTCAGGCGTTTTTGGAATCGATCTACTGACAAGAAGTGCTCTAGTAACTTCTCCTCGCGTCTTTTTCGACATATGTGTAATCACCTTGCGTTCACCATCGACAACAGTGGAAGCGCGAATTGCCACTGTGACTTCTGCAGGAGCGCTCCAGACAGCTTGATACGTTGATGATCTGCAATCAATAATGAGATCGTGCCTGTACCCAGCTAACTTTTTCTCAACGATGGGACGCATTGCGACTGAATTAATCTTCTCTTTATAAAATTCGATACGATCACTGGGGGAGAGCGCTCCATATTTTGCCGAGATGATCACTACCGACTTCTCGCATCGCGCCTTTGCACTCGGTGAGAGTGATTGATAATCCAGAGCCTTGTAGAGAACCCCGCTATAGACCGCCATCGCCGGTTGTGGGCCTTTCGGCGTCTGGTTCTTGCCCTCAGAAGGGGGAAGCAGGATCAACATGGGGCCATTCTGGGCGCTGGGAACGGTTACGAGGGGCAAAAGAGCGACACGCCGCCTGTGATGTCAGTGGGGGGTGCTAGTTTTCGAACAGGTGTTCGGTTACCCTTACACCTGTTCAACCAGAGCGGTTCCATCTTCCGCCCACAGCTCTTCCCCAGATGCTGTGGTCCGTCGGTGGGTCTCC
>CANESA010000024.1 GCA_947440735.1 Candidatus Nanopelagicaceae bacterium | reverse complement strand
CGACGAGAACAGCTGGGAAAGAAACAGTTGATCCCGCAGCAGAGTCGATGCGATCGACTGTGATGGTCTCGCCAACAGTTACCTTCTCCTGGCGTCCGCCAGCCTTCACGATTGCGTACACGTTATTACTCCAGTTCAGTTAAGCCTTGCTGCGGACTAAAAGCTCGCTTCGGGCAGGGGTCTAGGGTACGGAGTCCGCACGTCCAGGGTCAAATCGGGCTTTTATGCTCCAGGTGTGATGACCCCAGATGAGGCAGCTCGGCGACGGCGGCGACCCTTGGGGGCTGCCACGGCATCACTTTCGCTCTCTGCTGGAGCCTCATCATTGAGTACCTCGCGGAACTCATGTTCTGTCGCCGACTCTTCTTCAACATCTGGATGATGAGCAGTTTGTGAGTTGACCTGAGGTGTTGGAGCTTTAATCTTTACAGGATCCATATGAATATGAATTCCGCGTCCAGAACATGCATCACATGTAGTTGAGAACGCTTCGATCAATCCTTGTCCCACGCGCTTACGCGTCATCTGAACGAGACCAAGAGATGTAACTTCTGCAACTTGATGCTTGGTGCGATCGCGACCAAGACATTCAATGAGGCGGCGCAATACTGCTTCACGGTTAGATTCAAGAACCATATCGATAAAGTCGATAACGATAATTCCACCTAAGTCACGAAGACGTAGTTGGCGTGCAATCTCTTCGGCTGCTTCGAGGTTATTTTTGGTAACCGTCTCTTCCAGGTTTCCACCTTTACCGATAAATTTACCTGTATTTACATCGATCACGATCATCGCTTCGGTGCGATCGATGACAAGCGAACCACCTGAAGGAAGATAGACCTTGCGATCAAATGCCTTGGCGAGCTGCTCTTCAACGCGATAATCTGCAAAGAGGTCGCCCGTACCTGTGTACTTTTCAATTTTCGTAACTAGTTCAGGTGCAATTGAACCGAGATAATCATTGATCTCAGTAAATGCCTCTTGGCCTTGGATGATCAGTGTGCGGAAATCTTCATTGAAGATATCGCGAATAACGCGTACCGCTAGATCAGGCTCTGAGAGCAAGACAGCTGGTGCGTGGAAGTTTGGATTCTCTGACTTGGCATAAATATCATCCCATTGCGCTTTAAGTCGCGCAACATCATTTGTAAGCTCTTCCTCTGAAACTCCTTCAGCTGCTGTACGCACAATGACGCCAGCTTCTTCAGGAATGAGGTTCTTTAAGATTGCCTTTAAACGTGTTCGCTCAGATTCAGGTAGACGCTTTGAGATTCCGCTCATGCCGCCACCAGGAACGTAAACAACATAGCGTCCTGGAAGTGAAATTTGAGAGGTAAGGCGTGCACCTTTTTGCCCAATTGGATCTTTAGTTACTTGCACAAGTACTGGCTGGCCAGTCTTTAAGACCATTTCAATTTTGCGTGGTGATGATTCAGAAATTCCTGCAGCATCCCAATTCACTTCACCTGCATAGAGAACTGCGTTACGTCCTTTACCAATATCTACGAATGCCGCCTCCATAGAAGGAAGAACGTTCTGAACACGACCGAGATAGACGTTTCCGACGTATGAGACGTTGGCATTACGGTTGACGTAATGCTCAACCATCACCTTGTCTTCGATCACACCGATTTGGATACGATCTCCAATTTGGCGAACAACCATTTCGCGATCAACATTTTCGCGGCGGGCTAAGAATTCACCATCTGTAATGACTGTTCCGCGACGACGGTACGGCTCACGATAATCTCCACGTGAATCACCGCGGTCACGATCACGAGAGCGATCGCGTTCGCGACGGTTACGAGTTCCGCGCTCTGCGCGCTCTGCGCGCTCTGCGCGAGCTGGACGCTCTCGTACTTCGCGAACCTTGACGACAGTGACGACGCCATCTTCATCAATAGTTTCTCCCGGAGTGACATCTTCTCCTGCTGCACGACGGCGGCGACGGCGGCGATGTGTGGTGCCATCTGCCGACTCGCTTGAAGAAGTATCTTCTGATTCCTTAGTCGAATCTTCCTGTGAATCTACATCGGCTCCTTCAGCACCTTCACCTTGCGGGCGACGACGTCCGCGTCCTCCGCGGCGACGGCGACGATTACGGCTGCGTGGATCTGAATCGCTCTCATCCCCTGCTGGACTTACTGCTGTTCTTGAATCTTCTGCAGCAACTTTCTCATCGCCGCTCTTTGCTTTAGCGCGACGTGGCGCCTTTGCAGGAGCATCAGTTGATTCAGCTGCTTGAAAAATTGGGACTGGAATTGCAGCAGCGCGTTTACGCGTCTTTGGGGCTGCTTCCGCCTCGGGTGCTGGTGCGACAACAGATACATCTGTATTTTCGCTGCCTGCTTTTGACTTACTTTTTTTAACCGCACGCTTGCGCGGTGACTTTGGCTCGATTGCCATCACTGTTAAATCCTCTGCGCCATTACTTAAGTACTGGCTTGCTATGGCTCAAGTCTCCTTGAGCAAATTCTTCTATCGATCCCACTGTGGGTTCGATACCCAAAACTTCCTACTTAAAATTACCTAAATTTAATGAGTCCGCCGCTGGCGCGATATGAATCGCTAGCCGCGCTGAACTGTTGCCCAATTATGGCAGATCAACGGCCAATTTTCCTAAATTACGTGTATTTACCCTGAATCAGCCACGCTGGCGAGCGTAGACATTCTGCAGGAGGCCAAATCCGATCATATTGGCGAACATGCTTGAACCACCATAAGAAAGGAATGGCAACGGTACTCCCGTCATCGGCATCAACCCCAGAGTCATGCCGATATTTTCAAAGGTCTGAAATGCAAACCAACTGAGAACTCCTACGCAGACCAGTCGGCCAAAGGCATCGGTGGATCTTCGTGCGATGGAAAATGCTCGCATAATTATAGTGAGATATAAGAGCAGAATAAATCCACTTCCGAGAAAACCTAACTGCTCACCTGCAACGGTAAAGATAAAATCTGTCTGCTGCTCGGGCACAAAACGACCACTGGTCTGAGGACCATCAAATAAACCTGTGCCTAGAAATCCTCCAGAGCCCACAGTAATACGCGCCTGTCTGAGTTGATAACCAGCACCCTGTGAATCTGCATTGGGATCAACGAAAGATTGAAGTCGCTTCACCTGGTAATCATTGATCACACCTAGCTTTACTGCACCAAATCCACCCAAGAGTGCAACAAGAAGTAGCCCCACTACCCAACGGGTTGGGGCACCAGAAGCACCAATCATCGCAACTACCGAGATGCTAATAATGAATACGGTACCCATATCTGGTTGCAGCAAAATTAAGCCAACTGGTATCGCTGCGACTAAGAGCGCTTGAATTACATCTCTATTAGTGGGCTGATCGTTTTCGTGGCGATATTCTGACAAGAGCATCGACATTCCTACAATGATTGAAATCTTTGCTAGCTCTGCTGGCTGAATTTGAAATCCTCCTGGAAGAGGAATCCATGCCTGTGCACCATTTACTTCGCTACCAAGACCTGGAATGAGAACTGCCGTAAGACCAATAACGCCGAGTCCCCATACGATCGGCGTATAAGCACGGAGCATGCGGTAGTCAATGACAGTTGTTCCCCAGGCAAGCAATATTCCAATGACAATATTGATGACATGACGTTTCAAGTAATACTGCGGATCCAAGTCATTGGCTGCATACCAATCACGTGTTGCGGCATAGACCAATAAGGTTCCAATGAAGAGAAGTAGTCCAACTGCAACTGTAAGTATGGGATCAAAGCCCCAAAAAGAATGAGTGGTTCGCGTGCGACGGAATCCTTGGCGCTGACTAATCAAGCTCATGGAGTCTCCTTTACCTTCGTCGCAGGAGAAATCTTAGGTAATTTCACAGGCGGTTTGCCTTCAGGGTAGATCGCCGCACCGGGAACGACCTTGGATCCCGTCACGCCAAAGAGAGTTTCGTAAATTTGTCGAACACCGACACCAGATGAAGAAGAACCAAAGCCACCTTGAGAGACCATCATGACAACAGCAAAACGCGGCTTCTCAGTTGGTGCATAGGATGCAAACCACGATGTATCACTCTTGAGCGTTCCGTTTGCGTTCTTACCAAAGACTTGAGCTGTTCCCGTTTTTCCGCTGACAGCGACTGGGAAACCGGCAAATGCACCAGCACCAGTTCCACCTGTTACGACTTCTCGCAAGGCTGATTCGAGAAATTTAATTGTCGCTTTTGTCGCAGGTATCGTTCCCAACTTCTCAGGCTCCATTGTCTGAATAATCTCACCCTCTGTTGTGACAATTGCCTTACCGACAGTTGGTTTCCAAATCGTGCCCCCGTTACCGATTGCGGCATACATCTGAGCGAGCTTAAGTGGAGTAATGACGGTATCGCCCTGACCAATCGAGAAGTTAACGGCGTCACCAGCACGTATCTTGTCTCCGTCTAAACAATTCTCTCGAGCAAGTTCAATGAGAAAAGCTGTCTGCTGAGCCTTTGAAGCACGCTCCTTGTAGTTGCAATAGAAATCTTTATTCTGTTGATACCAAGAATTGCGCCACTCGCGATTGGCAAGACGCCCGGAAGATTCAGATGGAAGGTCAATCCCTGTCTTCTGACCAATTTGAAATCCTTCGGCAGCCTTAAAGAAATAATCATTTGGATTGGCTTTCGGTCTTAATCCACCATCTTTAAGCCACTCAGCGAAGGCGATTTTGTACCAGATCGTGTCACACGAAACGGCAATTGCCTTCTTCATTGAGAGGCGCCCTTGAGACTTACTTTCGAAGTTCTGGAATGCACGAGTTCCCACCTGATATTCAGATGGACAGTCATAAGTTGAATTAAGGTCATAACCGGCGTTAGCAGCGGCAACAACCGACACAGATTTAAATGTAGAAGCTGGTGCAAATAGACCTTGCAGTGCACGAGAGAGTGCAGGCACTCCAGCTTCGTCGGAGTAAAGATCGCTCGCTTGCTTAACTGTTAGCCCTCGTTCAAATGCATTTGGATCATATGTTGGATAAGAGGCAAGTGCGAGAACTCGTCCGGTAACGATATCCATGACAACTGCTGCCCCACCATCTGCTCGATACCCACTAGCGCGAGAACGTGCAACTGCAGCAGCTAACGCTTTTTCACTTGCCGCTTGTAGTCGTGCATCAATACTTGTGACAACGTGGTTTCCACCTACTGGATTTGTAACCTTGCCAGTTCTTGTGACAGCTTCTTTACGATCAACAATCACAGTCTTAATTCCGGGAGTGCCTCTTAAAAATTCATCGTATTGAACTTCCAGCCCAGCTTTACCAATCGATTCAGATCTAAAGTAACTTCGGCCGTTATCCCCCGCCAGATCTCCTTCAGTGAGTGGACCTATATATCCAAGAAGATGGGCAGCATTGACTCCAGCATTTGCCGGATAGTAGCGAATTGCAATTGGCTCAGCATCAACTCCAGGGAAACGATCAGAACGTTCGACTATTTGGAGAGCTAGGGTCGGGTCAGCATCTTTAGTAATTGGAATTGGTTGAAAACGTGAACCTGTCCAACACCCTGCTCGTTTACCCTTTTCAAGTTCGCCACAGAGTCTGGTGCGTTGAAAAATATCTATGTAGTTAAGACCCAGTAGTTGAGCGAGTGATCTGAGGACAGCCTCACCCTTATCTTCTTGCTTATCAATTGTGGTGCGATCAACGGTGATTGCAACTCCCACCTTATTAAGTGCAAGGGGAACTCCTGAGGAGTCCACAATGAGCCCACGAGTAGCAGGAGTTACAACATCTCTGCTTTGAATAGAGAGCGCTGCATCCTTATATCTTGGCGCTGCCGCTACTTGGAGATAGAAAAGTCGACCGAGTAAGGCGACCATGAGAGAGATAATGAAGATTTGAATAACAAGAAGACTGAGGCGTGAACGTAGATTCATAGCCGATGCCTTGAATCGTCAATGAAATCATAAGCACGAGCGACTAAAGGCATCAAGATTGGCACGATTGCTGCAGACCATAAGGCGCCGATGAAGAGCGAAGTAATAATCGATGTAAAACTTCCTACTTCTTCACCGAGTAATAATGAGAGAAGCACATACAGACCGCGTGCAACCACAACAGAGCTCGTTACCAAAAGTGTGATGGTGAAGGGATTCATTCGTACATTTTCATAACCAAGACCGAGATATGAGATACCAAAACCCACCAGAATGAGAACGAAGGTCCACTGTCCAACGGCCCCGTTTGTGCTCTGAGAGAGATCGATAAGAAAGCCAGCAACAAATCCCGTTAGCGCCCCGATATCAGGAGTTGAGAGCGCTGCCCACAGGAGAGCAAAGATGAGAAAGAGAGAGAATCCGCCGCCAGCGATATGTAATTGAGTAACGAGGGCTTCCTGCACTACATAAACGACGAGAAAGAGAAGTCCCGATAGAGAAATCTTGCGAGTGGACATTAATTAGGGCCAGCTGAATTCGGTGATGGTGATTGGCTTGGAGTCACAAAGACAGTGACAGTTGGCACCGGTATTGGTACCGGCTTTGCAGGAATCAATGCGTCACGCGGATCTATGTCCGGCCCCTTGAGTACAACACTGACCACTGAAATCGCTGAAAAATTCGCGAAGAATCGAACATCTGCAGTCTGGGTCACTGCACCTGCTGCGTTATCGACTGAGGTCACTTCACCCACAGGAACTCCCGGCACAAAGGGTCGATTATTTACACTTCCGCGAGCGACAAGAATGTCACCGACTTTAATCGTCGATTGGTTATCAAGGAGTTGAAGCACGCCTTTACGAGTGCCTTGCCCAGCGAGAATTCCAATCTGCTGACTGCCCGCGACGCGAACACCGATACGGAAAGAAGGATCAGATGTTAACGAAATCAGCGCACTACTTGGATAAACAGTCTTTACAACTCCGATCAGCCCATAAGAATTAATCACCGTCATATTGGGTCTAATTCCATTATCTGAACCGGCATCGATGGTAATTGTTTGAGTAAATGATGTGGTCGCACCTTGTGAGATCACTCGTGCATTGACAACTTTAAATTCACCTTTACCAGCAAGATCTAGAGTTCCTTGAAGTTGCTCAAGTTGGGCATCAATACTGCGGCGCTCACGCAATTGGGTGAGAAGTTTTCCATTCTCCTCGCGCAGAGCTTCCATCTCTGATCGAGTGCGACCAAGATGAATGATATCTGAGAAGAAATTACGTACCGGTGAGAGAACTATCGATCCCACATTTTGTACTGGGCTCAGCGCACTCTGTGTTCCTGTCTTCAATCCACTAATTACTGAAACACCGCGCAGATCAAGAGTGATCAGAAATAGCGATGTAATAACCAGGATGATGAGCAGTAAACGCCCGCGGTTATCCCCGCCGCGCGCCATGACCTAGCAGCCTATCGACGT
>CANESA010000023.1 GCA_947440735.1 Candidatus Nanopelagicaceae bacterium | reverse complement strand
AGCTCTCCATAGAATTTCTTGAGGCCTTTGACCGCAATCACATGCTTCATAAGTGTCACTGTGCCACATTGGGAGCAAAAGTGCGAGAAAATAGAATATGAGTCCGCGCCGCAACTATCCGAAGAATCGTAATTCAGGCGGCGGTAGTGGCGATGATGAGCATCGTGAGATAAATCCCTCAAATCAAAGTTTTGTGGAAGATGAGGATGGATTGTGGGTTGTTAGACAACTCACAGGGTCAGCTGCCAATAAACCATACCGCTGTCCAGGGTGTGACCAACTTATTCCGATGGCAACTCCGCATACAGTTGCATGGCGTGATGGCGAAGAAGATTTACGACGTCACTGGCATAACATCTGTTGGAGCAAACGTCACCATCGCAGACCAAAGAATTTTTAAGGATCAACGCTATGTCGCAACCAATTCGTCCCAGCACAGTGTTGCCTGCAATTCGCACCCCATTTACTGTGACAACAGCTGATGGTCAGACTTTGGTGGGCGAAGTTGCCGCGCCAATTGATGGGCAGATATCGCCAGCGTTGCTGATGCTTCACCCCAACCCAACGGGCGGCGGAATGATGGATTCACATATCTTTAAAAAGGCTGCCAACAGACTTCCTGCAATGACAGGAATTACCATCGTTCGTTTTAACACTCGTGGAACAACAAGTGAAGCGGGTACTAGTACGGGTACTTATGACAATGGAGATAGCGAAAAATTCGATGTAGAAGCGATGATCAATTACTGCTGTGATCAATTAAAGATTGAAGAACTCTGGGTTTGCGGATGGTCCTTTGGTACAGATTTAGCAATTCGTCACGCTCGTGATCCACGGATTAAGGGGCTGATTCTCCTGAGTCCACCGCTGAAATATTCGCACGAGTCAGATCTTGATTTTTGGGTGAGTGATCCACGGCCTATTACAGCGCTCATTCCGGAATTCGATGATTACTTAGTGCCAGAGGAAGCTGTCAAAAGATTTGCCAAGATCAAACATATGAAGTTAATTGCTGTCGATGGTGGAAAGCACTTATGGGTAGGAGAACCCGCTGTCCATATTGTGCTCACAGAAATTACGCGAGTCATAGTGCCAGAGCGATTACCCCTTACACAAGAGATTGAAGATTAATTCTTCTCTGTTTGCGGAAAGACGACTTCTTCTAAAATCAAGATGATTGAAGCCGCAATCGGGACTGCCAACAATCCGCCGATAAGACCCAGAAGAGATGTTCCTAGCAAGGCAGCAATAATGGTCACTGCCCCTGGAACATTGAGCGCGCGCTTCATGATGCGTGGAGTCACTACATAGTTTTCGATCTGTACATAGACAATGTATGCAACAAAGGCTATTACTCCGTAGAGCAAAGATTGCGTAAGAGCAATCAGGGTCACGATTGTGCTGCCGATGTAATGGCCAATCAATGGAATAAATCCACAGACCAAGACGATCATGGCAATGGCAAAAGGCGATGGAAGCCCTAAGACAAAGCTGAGGATGAGGACAAAGATTGAGGCCATAAAGGCGATCGCAATCTGACTTCCAACAAATGAACCCACTCGTCCGATGATGGCAAAAGTTAACTTTGAAACACGTTCACGACGGGTTGCAGGGACAAAGCGCAAACCAAAATTAGTTGCTTGCGGCAAACCAATAATGAAATAGAGGGTAAGAATAAGGACTGTAATTCCAGTAAATGCGCCAGAGAGAACTGTTTTTCCTACACCAATTACTCCACCAAAGGCAGAGATAATCAGCGTTCCATCAGATGTTACTTCAGCTAACTTGGTTTGAAGAGTATCGATAATACCAAACTGTGAGTTGAGGTCCGCTATTAGTGGATGGCTCTCAAGATCTTTCAACAATCCGGGGGCTGAATTAATGAGCGAACTACCTTGTGAAATAACTGGAGGGATTACAACGGCAATAAAGAAAGTGACAAAGGCGAGAACGCCAACAAATATGGCACCAACTGCACTTACTCGCGAGAGACCGCGCTTTCTTAGCGCTTCAACTGCCGGATTTAAGCCCATCGCTAGATAGAGGGCGAGCAGAATTATGATAAAAATCTGACTTGCGCTTGCAAGTGCTCTCAAGAGAACGATTGCTGCCAGAGCACCGAGAGTTGCAACAAAACCAAAATAGAAAGGGTTAGTTCGATTAATCGGTGCGCCTGCGATGCCGAATTCTTCTCGCTTTGAGTGTGACATATCTCCATTCTAAGTGCGATCCCATGTTAGATCGGGCTTTCACCCGTGGTTGATGAGAGAATTCACGCATGGCGCTGCGAATTACCGGTCTTGGTGAGGAGATCGCATCCGTCTCAGGATTGCCGTGGCAGGTGAGTCTGGAGGAGTGGCCCGAAGATCCCAGCCTTACTGAAAAACGTGGAATTTCTCGACACATTGTCCGCCTAGTACATTCCACCGAAGACCCTGACTCTGAAGTCTATGCAGTCAAAGAGACGGTCTCAGAGTTTGCTAATCGTGAATATAAAGCCCTGCGCGAACTTGCCCATCTTGGTGCACCGAGCGTTGAACCGATTGCAGTGATCGAAGGCCGCACTGATGAGCTTGGTGAAGAACTTCCCTGCGCCCTAGCAACACGCTTTCTTCCATACTCTCTGCCATATCGAGTTTTGCTCAGCGGTAAAGATGTCACCGCACAAGATATTACTTTGATGGCCAATGCGCTCGCCCTGCTTCTTGTCCGCCTTCATCTCCTTGGTTTCTGGTGGGGAGATTGTTCGCTATCTAATACTTTATTCAGACGAGATGCCGAAGGCTTTGCAGCATATTTAGTTGATGCTGAGACGGGTGAATTTCAAAAGAATTTAAGTGATGGACAACGTGAGCATGATCTTGAGATTGCTCACTTCAATGTTGCAGCCGAACTTGAAGATCTCTCACTTTCAGGAGTTCTCTATCCAGGAATGGATCCAGTACGAGCCAGTGATGCTGTAATGAAACGCTATCGCAGAATTTGGGCAACTCTTAAAGATCGACAAGTGTTAGATCCCAACGATCGTCATGCCGTCGAACGTGCAATGCGCCAACTCCAAGACCTTGGCTTTACTGTTGAAGAGGTCTCCGTCACTCTTGATGGAGATAGTAAGAAGCTTTACTTTCAACCCAAACTTGTAGAAGCTGGATATCACCAGAATCGATTACGTGATTTGGTGGGACTTGAGACAGAAGAACTTCAAGCAAAGCGCTTGCTCGCATCCTTTGATCGCTTCCGAGGCCGTGAAAATCTTCCTCACCCTCCGATGTATGAATCTGCAAAACGTTGGCTCAATGAAGTCTTTTATCCGACTGTTTCATTGATTCCGGTTGAATTACAGGGTCGAATCGAGGCCGCCCAGTTCTTCCATGAAACCCTTGAGCATCGCTGGTATTTAAGCGAAAAGGCTGGCCACGATGTTGGATTAGAGTTTGCAGCGTTATCCTATATTGCTGACGTTCTACCTATGAGGCGAGATTCAGGAGTTGACGTTCGTGGCTAATCCTCCTAATTTCGGTCAAGCTTTTGATTTAAGTTCTCTCGGAAAGCCGGCACCATCTTCACCATCTTCACCATCTTCACCGAATATTTCAGTGGGCAAAGTTGTAACAAAGGAAAACTTAGCTTCAGATTTCGTAGAGCTATCGATGACAAAGCCAGTAGTTCTTCTCTGTTGGAGCACTCGCGCGCCACACTCGTTAGATACTCTTGCAATCTTAGATAAACTTAATAAAGAAGATGGCGATACATGGGAACTTGGAAGCATTGATGTTGATGCTGCTCCTGAAGTAGCTAGCGCTTTGCAGGCACGTACTGTTCCTTATGCAGTCGCACTCGTTGGCGGGCAACCGATCCCACTCTTTGAAGAAGCGATGACCGAAAGCGATATCAAGTCAGTGATTTCAAAACTTCTCACCATTGCAGCCGAGCAGGGCATTGGTGAAGTCCCAGAAGAAAAACTTGAACCGGAAGAGAGTGAAGCGCTGGCTGCACTTGAGGCTGGAGATTTAGTAGGGGCCGAGGATGCCTACAAGAGATTCCTGGCGCGCATGCCTGCCAATCCATATGCAAAATTAGGGTTGGCACATACACAATTACAACTTCGTATTCTTAATCTAGATCCAGCCCAGACAATCGCTGTAGGAAATAGCTCACCACTTGAAATTGAAAGTGCTCTCGCTGCAGCTGATATGGAAGTAGCAACCGGAAGTGTTGAACCAGCATTCATTCGACTTCTTGCACTTATTAAGGCAACTTCAGGGGACGAGAAAGCTCGAGTGAAAGATCGTCTGCTCGAACTCTTTTCATTAGTTGATCCAGCCGATCCACGTGTGATCAAAGCCAGAGCGGAGCTTGCCAATGCCCTCTTCTAATGCACGCTTGAGTATTGCTGATGAGAAGAAGTATGTGGGCCTTCTCTTCTTCTTCTTCGCCTTTGAAATAATGAGCTGGGTGCCACGCTTTCCAGAAGTTAAGGCGAATTTGGGCTTATCTAATGGCGAATTTGGCACTTACTTAAGTTTTGGTTCAGTTGGTGCTGTTCTTGCCTTGCTTTCGAGTGGCCATTTTGTTCATAAGTTTGGAGCAAGGAAAGTATTGATTATTTCAACAGTAACAATGTGTCTGGCAATTGGCGCAGTTGTTCATCTGCAATCTGCGTTAATTTTCATTTTTGTAAATATCATTAATGGAGCATCAATTTCGTTCTTTAATACAGCACTCAATGCTCAGGCATTTCACGCACAAGATCGTGCTGGAGAATTGATCCTCAGTCGCCAGCACGGTTACTGGACTATCGGAGCGGTCACGACGGCAATAATTTCAGGATTTATGGTTGAGTTTGTTGGAATTGCTCTGCATATCAACGTTCTTACCTTCATTCTCTTCTTCATTCTTTTATCAATCATTAGAAAACTCGGACCCGAACTCATCAAACCTACTCCTGACGATGATAGTGATTTTGGAGTTAAGGATCTCTTCACCTCATTCCGCATTGATTACTTGGTTTCAACGGCTTTGGTCTGTGGAATTATGGTTGAATTTTGCACTGCCGACTGGTCTGCAATCTATTCCAAGGAGACTATCGGCGTACGTGGATCACTTGCCACGATCCCGTACATCCTTACCTTTACCGCCATGATTGTTGGCCGTTTAGGCCAACATCGAATTACACCTTATGTTTCACTTGAACAGCAGGTCAAATTTGGCAGTGTCATTGGCGGAGTTGGATTTAGCGGATTCATCCTCGCCTCCTCATTTTTGGTAGATCACTCAAAGACTGCGGCATATATTTGTACGCTGGTAGGTTTTGCTATTGGCGGATTCTTTTCGGCAATTCTTTCTCCCACACTCTTCACTGCAGCAAATAGGCGATCATCTCAGCCAAGTGCGGTAGTTTTTGCCCAGACGGGTGTAATCAATGCAATTCTTGTTTTAATCGTGAAGACAGTCATTGCCTGGACAGCTCAACTCACTGGCTCGATTGCGATTGCGATGATAATTCCTGGCCTGATGTTGATCTCTGTCGCCTTTATGTCCCGGGTCGCGAAAGACCTTTAAACGCGCTCAAACCAGATTGTTGCAAGAGGCGGAATGCGATTGATCACGTGGTTAGTAGCTGAAGAATTAGCCTGATCCTTCTGTATTTCCAGGATCTGCCGCTGAGATGTCATCAAGACGATACTTGTTAAGCGCCTCTTGTACTACTGACTCTTTGACATCACCAGATTTGGCGAGTTGAGCAAGAGTAGCAACGACGATTGATTCAGCATCAACCTTGAAGTGGCGACGAAGAGCGCCACGGGTATCTGAAAGACCAAATCCATCGGTACCAAGGGATGCAAATTGCTGTGGAATCCATGGAGCAATTTGATCTTGAACAGTGCGCATGTAATCGCTGACTGCAATGACTGGACCTTGTGCATCCTTCAAGCGATCTGTCAGATATGCACTCTTCTTTGTTGAAGGATTGAGAAGGTTGTGGCGATCAACGGCTAAACCATCGCGGCGAAGTTCATTCCACGATGTCACAGACCAAACATCTGCGCTGACTCCCCAATCTTGCTGGAGAAGTTCTTGCGCTTTGGTAGCCCAGTTGACTGCAACACCAGATGCCAAGATCTGTGCATTCTTCTTACGCTGGCGCTCACCTGAGCGGAATAAGTAAATACCCTTTAATAGGCCTTCAACATCGAGGTTTGCTGGCTCTTCTGGGTGCAGGTATGGCTCGTTATACACAGTGATGTAGTAATAAATGTTTTCACTGTTCTCACCATACATACGGCGTAGACCATCTTTAAAGATATGTCCGACTTCGTATGCAAATGCTGGGTCATAACAGACAACTGCTGGGTTAGTTGAAGCAAGAAGATGTGAGTGTCCATCTTCATGCTGTAGACCTTCACCATTAAGAGTGGTGCGCCCAGCTGTTGCACCGAGAACGAATCCGCGTGCTAACTGATCGGCAGCCGCCCAGAACGCATCTCCTGTGCGCTGGAATCCAAACATTGAGTAGAAGATGTAGATAGGAATCATTGGTTCATCATGAGTGGAATAGGAAGTTCCTACTGCGGTAAATGATGCTGTCGATCCCGCCTCATTAATTCCTTCGTGAAGGATGACTCCCGATGTTGATTCCTTATAAGAAAGCATCAATTCACGGTCAACGGCTGTGTACTTCTGGCCGTGTGGTGAGTAGATCTTCATCGTTGGGAAGAGTGAATCCATTCCAAAGGTGCGAGCCTCATCAGGAATAATCGGAACGATACGTGAACCAAGTCCCGGATCCTTCACCAAATCTTTGAGCATACGAACAAATGCCATCGTTGTGGCAATCTCTTGATGTCCAGATCCGCGCTTGACGCTCTCGTATACAGAGTCAGCTGGCATAGGAAGTGGCTTTGACTTGGCGCGACGACGTGGAATTGATCCACCGAGTGCGGCGCGACGCTCTGCCATGTACTTAGCTTCTTCAGAGTCATCTGCTGGCTTGTAGTACGCAGGTAAATACTTATCTAGCTGTGAATCTGGAACTGGGATTCCCAAACGATCGCGGAAGGTGACGATATCTTCAAGAGACATCTTCTTCATCTGATGTGTTGAGTTACGTCCCTCGAATGTAGATCCAAGAGTCCATCCCTTCACAGTCTTTGCAAGGATGACAGTTGGCTTTCCATTTGCCTGCATCGCAGCGGTATATGCTGCAAAGAGCTTGCGGTAATCATGTCCACCGCGCTTAAGTCCCCAGACTTGATCATCAGACCAACTTGCAACCATTGCTGCAGTACGTGGATCGCGACCAAAGAAATTATCACGAACATATTTTCCTGATTCGGCCTTATAAGTCTGATAATCACCATCAAGAGTTGTATTCATCAAATTAACAAGTGCGCCTTCGCGATCTTGAGCCAGAAGTGGATCCCACTCGCGACCCCATACGACCTT
>CANESA010000022.1 GCA_947440735.1 Candidatus Nanopelagicaceae bacterium | reverse complement strand
CGGAGCCTTCTTGGCAATTTTCTTTGCAGGTGCTTTCTTAGCAACCTTCTTCACTGGTTTAGCTGCAGCCTTCTTGGCAGGGGCCTTTTTCGCGGGAGCTTTCTTCGCCGCCTTCGCCGCCTTCGCCGCCTTCTTGACTACCTTTTTTGCTAACACGCCGCGCACCTTATGCGCTTTTTCGACTTCTACCAAATATGCCACTCGTTGCAGAGGCTACAAATATTGACCTACTCAAAGTGCAGGTGCGATTGCAGCAGGTGAAGAGCCCTGCATTAGACTCGGCACCCTCATGAGCTCACAATTTCGCCCACTCGCAGCCCAGATTGACCTGCCTGCGATGGAGCACTCAATCCTTGCGATGTGGGCTGACCATTCAATTTTTGAGCGATCACTCGAGGCGCGTAAAGGCCAGACCCCGTGGACATTTTACGAGGGCCCACCCACTGCCAATGGAATGCCTGGGACGCACCACATTGAAGCTCGCGTATTTAAGGATGTCTTTCCTCGTTTTCATACAATGAAGGGCAAGTTCGTTACTCGAAAAGCAGGGTGGGATTGTCACGGCCTTCCCGTTGAAATTGCAGTCGAGAAAGAGTTGGGATTTACAGGCAAGGGCGATATCGAAAAATTTGGCATCGCTCCATTTAATGACAAGTGCCGAGAGTCAGTGACTCGACATGTAGGCGCTTTTACAACCATGACAGAGCGCATGGGTTTCTGGGTTGATTTTGATCAAGCGTATTGGACGATGTCACCGGAGTATGTCGAAAGTGTCTGGTGGTCGCTCAAAGAGATCTGGAAGAAGGGTCTGCTTGTACAAGACCATCGCGTTGCGCCTTACTGTCCGCGATGTGGCACTGGGCTTTCGGATCACGAGTTGGCGCAAGGGTATGAAACAGTCACCGATCCTTCTGTCTTTATTCGCTTTCCAATTACCTCTGGCGAGTTAGTAGATCTCAAAGCATCGCTTCTCGTATGGACAACTACTCCATGGACCCTTGTTTCAAATACTGCTATCGCAGTTCACCCAGATGTTGATTATGTGGCAGCCCGAGTCACCCACGAAGATGCATCCGAAGTTCTCATTGTTGCGCAGGCGCTGACCAGTAGTTTGACTGGGGATGTAGAAATTCTCAAAACCTTTAAGGGTTCATCACTTGAACGAGTCACATATTCGCGCCCACTGGACTTTGTCGAAATCCCTGAGGCCCATTTTGTTGTTCTCGCTACCTATGTCACCACCGAAGATGGAACAGGCCTTGTGCATCAAGCTCCAGCATTCGGTGCAGATGATTTACAGGTATGTCGCAGTTATGGATTGCCTGTCGTTAACCCAATCGCTCCTAATGGAACATTCCTGCCAGAAGTTCCAATGGTCGGTGGTCTCTTCTTCAAAGATGCAGATAAGCCACTTGTGAAGGAATTGAAATCTCGCGGGGTACTTTATAAACATCTTCAATATGAGCACTCGTACCCACACTGCTGGCGATGCCACACAGCGCTGATCTATTACGCACAACCATCGTGGTACATCCGCACTACTTCTATCAAGGATGCCCTCATCCGTGAAAACGAGAAAACTAATTGGCATCCAGAGACGATCAAAACGGGTCGATATGGAGATTGGCTCAACAACAACATTGACTGGGCACTTTCACGAAACAGATTTTGGGGAACTCCCCTACCTATCTGGCGATGTGAAAATAAGCATGAGATTTGTGTAGATTCACTGAAAGAACTTGGCCAATTAGCTGGGGCAGATTTACTTGAGCTAGATCCACACCGTCCATACGTTGATGACATCACCTTCGCATGTGCAGAATGTACGAGCATGATGGTGCGAGTTCCAGAAGTTATTGACTGTTGGTTTGATTCCGGTGCGATGCCATTTGCTCAATGGGGTTACCCACACAAGGAAGGTTCGAAAGAGAAGTTTGAAGCGGCCTATCCTGCCGACTTCATCTGTGAGGCGATCGACCAGACGCGCGGTTGGTTCTACACGCTGATGACCATTGGAACCTTAGTCTTTGATGAATCCTCGTATAAAGATGTTCTCTGCCTAGGCCACATCCTTGATAAAGATGGCCGCAAGATGAGTAAGCATCTAGGAAATGTCCTAGAGCCTATTGCGTTGATGGATCAACACGGAGCAGATGCTGTGCGTTGGTACATGCTGGCAGCTGGATCTCCCTGGTCAGCTCGTCGAGTTGGCCATGATGCAATTAGCGATGTTGTGCGAAAGACTCTTCTGACGTACTGGAACACCATCTCTTTCCACTCTTTATACGCACACGCATCCAACTTTGATCTAGCCCAATCCCCTGCAGTGAAAGATCGTTCATTGATGGATCATTGGATTTTATCTGAGCTCAATATTCTGATTGAAGAAGTAGATAAGGCATATACCGAATTTGATTCACAGCATGCAGGTCGAGTACTCGCAGCCTTTATCGATGATCTCTCTAACTGGTATGTGCGTCGCTCTCGCCGTCGTTTCTGGGATGGAGATGTTGCGGCTCTTGCAACGCTCCATGAATGCCTGGAGACTCTTACTCAACTTCTTGCTCCCATGGTTCCATTTATCTCAGAGCACGCATGGCAAGAGTTGATTCGTCCCGCACGAGCTGAGGCTGCAGCATCTGTGCATCTGACAGATTTTCCTGTCGCAGATCCACACTTGATCAATCGCACTCTGAGTACACAGGTTGCGATGACTCGTCGTGTCGTTGAGCAAGGTCGAGCAGCTCGCGCCGAATCTGGAATCAAGATCCGTCAACCACTTGGGCGCGCTCTTATCTCAGCAGCTGGTTGGGACAAACTCCCTGTTGAAATGAAAGATCAAATCGCAGACGAGCTCAATGTCATTAGCCTTGCTGACATCGCAGATGCCGATGGCGATTTAGTAGATATCTCAATAAAGGCCAACTTCAAATCACTCGGAACAAAATATGGCGCAGACGTTCAGGCTGTTGCTAAGTTGATTGCCGCTGCGGATGCAACCCATCTAGTTAAAGCTTTACGAAGCCAGAAGAGTGCAACGGTGGGAACATTCGAGATAGATCTAGACGATCTTGTTGTCACAGAAGTTCCAAAGAGCGGCTGGATGGTTGCAAGTCACGATGGTGAGTCTGTAGCCCTTGATTTAGCCCTTACCCCAGAGCTCATTGAAGCAGGTCTGGTCCGGGAAGTAATCCGATTTATTCAAGAACGACGCAAGAGCGATGGGCTCGATATTTCAGATCGCATCACCGTCGCCTATAACGCACTGCCACAAACCCTTGCTGCAATCTCTGCACAGGATTCTCATATCTGCAAGGAAGTACTTGCGACTTCACTTACTCGCGATGAGTCGATCGAAATAGGCGAGAACGAACTAGGTATCGCCCTTACTCTTAAGAAAGTTTAGAGAGTCACTCGCACGATAGTTGATGCGAAATTAAGTGCAAGTAGAAGTACGATAAAAGCTAGATCTAGGGAAACTCCGCCTATTCTCAGTGGCGGAATAAATCGCCCAACAAACTTCATGGGTGGATCTGTAATTGCGTAGACAATTTCAAAGAGTGCAATTACTCCGCTCTTTGGTCGCCAATTTCGTGCAAACATTCTTACATAATCAATGATGAGGCGAGCAAAAAGTACCCACTTAAAAAAGGTGAGGAGATTGAGAATCAGATCCTTAAACATCTAATGTAAGTTTTACTTAGCTCTGATTGTAAAAACTTGCCTGTGCATAGGCAGCTTTATCTTCAGTGCGCACGATTACATTTGCGGGTGAGATAAGAAATACACGACTGGTAATTTTTTCAATTCCGCCTCGAAGTCCAAAAGCTAGACCGCTTGCAAAATCTACTAGTCTCTTACGCTCTGATTCATCCATATCATCGAGATTGATGATCACTGGATTGCCTTCGCGATAGTGCTCTGCCATTTGACGCGCGTCCGAATATGAACGTGGATGCAGTGTGACAATGTTGTACGAAGCTTCAAGATCGAGAACTGGCTCACTCTGAACTGGTGTGCGACCGCCGATCACTGTTACGCCATTTGATGCTGTTGGCACTGTTGGCGTAGTTACAGATGGGGTGCGTGGTTGGCGAGTGGCGGGCTTTACTTCTTCGGTAGCACCTTCTGGGCCATCAACGAGGCCGAGGTACTCCATTACTTTATTGAGTGCAGACATGGCTTTAATTTTACGCTTGAGTAGCGCGGGGACCGAGTATTTGGCTACCTACGCGAATGTGTGTCGCACCGTGGGCGATAGCAATTTCATAATCTCCACTCATTCCAGCTGATAGTGATTGCGCCATCGGAAACTCCTGGCGAAAACGTTGGGCTAATTCGCCCACCTCGGAAAATGCCTTCTCTGGCTCGGCTTGGACGGGTGGAACAACCATCAATCCAACAAGGTCAAGATTTTTTGTGGAGGAAATCGCCTGACCGAGGGAAAGTAAATCATCTCCCCTGACGCCAGCCCTGGATGTATCTCCATCGAGTGAGATCTGAATAAAGATATTCAATCGTTTCTCAGGAATTTCTCCTACAGCTCTATCGAATTTGGCGACATGAGAGAGGTCATCCAATGAATGAATAGTCTGGGCCCACGAAGAGATTGCAGCAATCTTGTTGCTCTGAATCTGGCCTTGAAAATGCCAATGTGCCGGTACGAGAGCTGATTTTTCTAGACCTTCAGCGCTCCTATTTTCGCCAAAATCAGTGACACCTAATTCGTGCAGAATCTCAACATCGCTGATCGGATAAGTCTTAGTGACAGCGACAAGAGTGACTTCCTCTACCGCGCGAGAAGCCTTCGCTGTAGCGTCAAGGATGCGCGATCGCACATCTTGAAGGGAGCGCGAAAGCTCGGCCTTGCGATCACTCCCGCTCATAACCACACAACCCCCACTTGACGCCCCGTCACACCATCTCTGCGATAAGAGTAGAGGCTACTTTCTTCAACGGTACATCTACCTTCATCAACAACTCTGACCTCAAGCCCTCTCAATTGATCAATGAGCGCCCGAGAGAGGTCAAGTGAAAATCCTCCGTCTCGCGTCTTTGATGCTGCTAGCGGAAAACGTTTCGATACTTCATCGTAAATATTTTGAGAGACTTCATAGCACTCTCCGCAAATTGATGGGCCCACAACTGCAGTGATCTCAGAATTATCACGAGAGCGCATCTCATTAATCGCTGCTAACGCAACCTCATTCATGAGACCTTTACGACCGACATGGACTGCAGCAACTGACTCTGAGCTAGCCAGTAGAAGTGGAATGCAATCTGCAACCATCACTGCCAAGCCGATACCCGGACTCTGAGTAACGAGAGCATCGGCAGTTGGCTCGGCAATTATTTCTACTCCTACTCTCGCAACAGCGTCACCATGGACTTGGTTCATAAATTGAATAGGTACGCCAAGGAGAGTCTCTAACTCTGCACGATTGGAAAGTACAGTGGCCTGGTCATCCCCGACATGGGTAGCTAGATTACGCGAAAGAAAAGCACCGGTGGATAAACCACCGGTGCGATCTGTAAAACTGTAATTCACTATTACTTCATAAAGTCTGGCACGTCGATCTCGTCTTCAGCAACGAGTTCTTCGAAAGTGACGCGCTTTGCAGGCTTGCTTGCATCAAGATCCATAGCAACCAGAAGAGGATCATTATCGGCAAGAGGATTGGCCACTCCACCCAAGGTTGCTGCATCAATGACAGGAACTGAGACCTTCTTAGGCTCTCCCCCATCAAATCCTGCAGCAATCACGGTGATACGGACTTCATCACCGAGAGCGTCATCAATGGTGGTTCCAAAGATAATTCGAGCATCTGGATGCGCTGCGGCTTGAACGAGTTCGCACGCCTCATTGATTTCAAAGAGGCCAAGATCTGAACCGCCAGCAACTGAAAGAAGAACTCCCATTGCGCCATCGATAGATGCTTCAAGAAGTGGGCTAGAGATTGCAAGTTCGGCTGCTCTGATTGCTCGGTTTTCTCCACGAGCTGAACCAATTCCCATCAGCGCTGAACCAGCATCTGTCATCACAGTCTTCACATCTGCAAAGTCAAGATTAATAAGTCCTGGTTGCGTGATGATCTCTGTAATTCCTTGAACACCTGAAAGTAGAACTTGATCTGCACTTCTAAATGCATCGACTGCAGTGATATTGCGATCAGAGATTGCAAGGAGGCGATCATTTGGAATAACAATAAGAGTATCTACTTCGCTACGAAGAAGTTCGATTCCTTCTTCTGCTTGACGCATACGAATCTTTCCTTCAAAAGAGAAGGGGCGAGTAACAACTCCGATAGTCAGTGCGCCAAGATCGCGTGCAATCTTTGCAACGATTGGCGCACCACCTGTTCCGGTTCCGCCACCTTCACCAGCAGTGACAAAAACCATATCCGCACCGCGGATAATCTCTTCAATCTCTTCCGTATGATCAATCGCAGCTTGACGTCCTTTTTCAGGAGCAGCACCTGCACCTAAACCCTTTGTAGAAGTGCGACCAATATCTAACTTCACATCAGCATCACTCATGAGTAGATGTTGTGCATCTGTATTGATTGCAATGAACTCAACGCCTTTAAGGCCGACATCGATCATGCGATTAATCGCATTGACTCCACCGCCACCAATTCCAACAACTTTGATGACAGCTAGATAATTTTGCGGTGCAGCCACGTGAGTCCTCCTTATGAACTATAAACCTCGCCTTGAGACTTACGATTCATCTCTCTAATAGTGGAGAACTTAGGCTGATCGAAGGCTGCAATCAAATACCGACTCGAACTAATTCCTCATCTACACCTTGAGAGTTATTTACAAAATTTATTTAACGATCGGTGCATGTGGTGCCACCACATCGATGAGTTTAATCTTCTTATTTTCTGGAAGGTTCAATAGTGAATTAATCACCGAGATCTTTAACTCCATATCCCGACTATCTCCCCATCGAATGCGGATATCGCGACCTTCAAGAGTTGAGTTGAGGGTAAAGGTATTGGATGAAGTCGCCATCATCGAAGTGATGCTCCTGCGAAAATTCTCTGGCATCGCAGTAAAGAGCTCATTAGCCTTCAACGCACTCTCTGGGGACTGAGCTGAAATCAGAGCCAGATCAGGATTTCTATACCCAGGCAATGAGAAGAGTTGGCCCTCTGCATCAATTGTCTGACCCGGCACTTGATCTGAATTAAAGAAGGCTAAGGGCTCTCGTGGAGTGATCTCGATATCAACGACTCCACTCAACCAATTTCGTGAGATCGACGCCTCTTTGACCCAGGAGAATTTCTCAATCTTTCTAGAAACTGACTGCGGGTTCACTCGCGCTAGTTGTTGGCCGACCTCGATCTGACTCTTCTTCTCTATCTCGGCTTGAACTGCCGCAGTTGGAGCTCCTGCAATCTCGACTTTCTTTACGCTAAAAATCGACGACCATCCCAAAAAGTATGCCAAAACGATGATGAGTACCCCCAGTATGAGCAACGGAGGCGAGAGGAATTTTCGACTGCGCGCTGACATTAGTGAGAGGACGGAGTTTCGAATCGTCGTTCAAGACCTTGAGCAATAATTGGCGCTAAGGAATTCACATCTCCTGCACCGAGAGTGAGAATGACATCTCCGGGT
>CANESA010000021.1 GCA_947440735.1 Candidatus Nanopelagicaceae bacterium | reverse complement strand
GCCCAGTTGGCACCAAAAGTATTTGTTTCGATCGCATCGACACCGACCGCTAAGTAGGCATCGTGTACCGATCGGACGACATCTGGACGTGACACGTTCAAGATTTCGTTGCAACCTTCATGCCCTTGAAAATCTTCTAGGGTCGGATCGGCCTCTTGGAGCATGGTGCCCATAGCGCCATCGGCAATTACGACTCGAGAGGCGAGGGCTTTTCTTAGCTCGGAAGGTGTTTTAGCGCTCGTCACGCGTGGAGTTTACCTTAAGGTGAGCGATATGGAGATTTATCAGATCCCCCTGCTCAGAGACCCAGTCATGATCGCGGCTTTCTCTGGTTGGAGCGATGCTGGCGAAGCAGCTTCCGGAGCACTCACCCATATTTTAGAAAATCTTGACCAGAGTGGTAATTCTGCCCAAGCGATATTAATCGCAGAGTACGAGCCAGAAGATTTCTATGATTTCCAAGTGAACCGTCCAATGATTAGCGTTGATGATTCTCTCGTCAGATCAGTGAATTGGCCATCCACACAGGTATATGGCTTGAGTACCCCGCATCTTGAGAATGACTTCGTCTTAGTACTCGGCGTTGAACCTTCAATGAGATGGAAAACATTCACCTCTCTCTTGCTCGATCTTGCTGATGATCTTGAAGTTGAACTTGTCGTCACCATGGGAGCAATGCTTGCCGATGCGCCACATACTCGCCCTATATCCGTCAGTGGAAGTGGAGGTCATCCCGATATTGCCGCTCGACTCGGTGTCGAAATTAGTAAATACGAAGGCCCCACAGGAATTCTTGGAATCATTGGGGATGGTTGCATGAAGAGAGGAATAGATTGCGTCTCTCTATGGGCTGGGTTGCCACATTACGCATCCAATTCGCCCTCACCTAAAGCAACTCTTGCCCTTGTTAACGCTGTAGAAGATTTTCTCGAAATTTCCATCGCTCTCGCCGACCTCAATCATCAATCTCAAGAATGGGAGAACGAAGTCTCTGAGATGGCTGAAGAGGATGCGGAAGTTTCAGAGTATGTCAAAGCTCTAGAAGAGAGCAAAGACGCAGCAGAATTTAAGGATGTTTCAGGTGATGAGATCGCTCGCGAACTAGAAAGATTTTTACGACGGCAGAATGAGAGTTAATTCAAATCGCTAGCCCGAGAAGATCATCGAGGACCCGCGATAACTGACCAGCAAATCCACCAGTGGCACCGTTTTCGGTTGCTGTGCACCAAGAGGCAATAAGTTCTAATACACGCACGGTATCAAGATCGTTTGAGAGCGCGGCTAGAAGATCGGTTATCAGTGGCTCTGTTGGAGCAACCTCCATCCGGGCCAGATTAAGACGAATTCGTTGAAGAAAAGCTGAGGCATCTGCAATTTCAGAACTCCCCCACATGTGATCACTTCGATAATGGTGACCTAAAAGGGCGAGACGAATGGCTATAGGTTCGATCCCTTCATTAATCAGTCGAGAGACAAATATTAAATTGCCGAGGGATTTACTCATTTTCGTTCCATCGAGGCCGATCATCCCTGCATGAACGAAGAAGCGTGCAAATTTCTGGCCAGTAGAGACCAATCCTTGCGATGCCGACATATCGTGATGAGGAAAAATTAAATCGCTACCGCCACCTTGGATATCTATTGCAAATTCGTCAGCTGCACGTGGTCGCAGATAGTGCAAGGCAATCGCAGAACACTCGATATGCCATCCGGGACGTCCAACACCAAATGGGCTAGACCATCCCGGTTCACCATCTCGTTGGGCTTTCCATACCAAAGCATCAAACGGATCTTCCTTTCCTGGTCGCTGTGGATCTCCACCACGTTCGGCAAAGAATTCCATAGCGGTATCTGACGACAGATGCGTCCGCTTAAGAAAATCTGGATCTAGGCGCACACGGAAATACAAATCGTCATCTACCTTGTAGGTTGCATCCTTACTTGCCAGTGATGAGATTGCGTCGATAATAATCTGCATAGCTTCCACCACACCGATGTAGTGGTCAGGTGGGATCACATGCAGAGCAACCATATCTCCACGAAAGAGCTCTATCTGCGATGTAGCTAACTCCGACCACTCGAGACCGTCGCGCTTCGCTCGCTCAAAAAGTGGGTCATCGATATCAGTAATGTTCTGCACAAAGGAGACTTGTGCCCCACCAAATCGCAGATAGCGATTGATCAGATCAAAGGTCACATATGTTGCGGCATGGCCCAAATGAGTTGCATCGTATGGTGTGATCCCACAGACATAGAGACGGTAAAGATCTTTGATAGGCAGTGCTTCCACGCTCTGATTGGCGGTGTTATAGAGCGATAGCGTTCGGTAAACGTCTCTATATCCCTCACTCTTACCGAGTGATAGCTCCGCCCACGATTTCATTTTAGAATCCTAATATGCCGGCCATGGAATCGCCGGCCAATCTTCACTTGGTAGTGGCATGATCCCGCCAGAACGGAGTTTATAGATTCGCATACGCGTTGCCTCGATCTCCTCCTCGGTCAGATGTGTACTGAGTGATGAAGTGTGAGAATCGATGAAAGTTATAGTTTCCTCAAGTACTCCGAATTCCTCCTCTGACAGAGCATCGCCAGCCCATTGCCATAAAACTGTCCGCAATTTATCGTCGACATGGAAAGTGACACCATGGTCGCATGCAAATAGATGCCCATTTTGATCTGGAAGAAGATGACCAATTTTGCGATCAGTGTTATTAATAATTGCATCAAAGAGAGCAAGCTGACGTAGCTCTTGCTTATCTTGGGAAAAGTAAGAACCTAGATCAATCTTCTCATCAACATCTATCCAACGTTGAACCATTCCGAGACCCGCAGGACCTTCACGCAAAATTGTTGGCGGAACCACATCCAATCCCGTACTGTCACTCAGGAGAAAAGCGGCGTACTCCCGATCAGCGAGTGTTCCATCGGGGAAATCCCAGAGCGGTCTCTCCCCCGCTACAGGTTTGTAAATCACTTCTAGAGTTGAACCCTCGTAATGCATCACGCCGAAGAGCGTTGCATTCGAGGCATCAACGAGACGGCCCGTGATCTCTAACTCACCACTGCTCAAGTGAGCAATGCTTTTCTCTACCCAAGAATTCTCGAGCTCCTTCATCGTCGATAACCGTTTGCTCGAGGACAGAGATGCCCCTTGGGATCAATCGGAGATATGCAGAATGGACAGAGCGGACGGCCGGCGGCGACTAAGACCATTGTTCTCTGGGCGAAAGCTAACGCCATTGAAAGATCACAATGGACTTCAACCATTGGGCCAGAGTCTTCGTCGTCACCCTCATCACTCAATGACTCTGAATCATCTGCGCGAAACGAAATCTCAATCTCTAATAAAGCTGGATCGAAAGCAATCCCGATCGCTCCAACTACGAATTCACTATCTAGAGGAAGCTCCAGTGGTTGGTCATCGGTGGGGCCAGGGTTAACAGCGTTTAGCGGTGCGCTCTTCTTGATCTCACGTATGATCGTAGAAATTCTCTCAGCCAAGGCGGTTGCCTGCGACTTCTCGGTAGCGAGTGAGACAAGAATATTTTTCTGACGAATCTGGAAATAAAATTCTCTCTCACCTGGAGCACCGATCGTTCCCACTATAAAACGATCAGGTTGATCAAAGGACCACTTCTGAGAAGTCATTTATTCGAATTTCCAGTCGATCCCCCGAGTGCTGACTGATTGGTAGATTTTTCAGAGCTAAGAAAACCCTTCGCATCATTAAAACGCACGAGGCGGCTCGTTCCAGAATCGGTGTCAATGATTGTTAACGATGCTGGTTCGATCACAAGACGCTGAAATTGATCTAGATGCATTCCCAAACAATGTGCCACGATTGATTTGATGACATCACCATGGCTGACGAGCAGACGAGGACCCTTACCTTTGACTGCATTTAAGCGATAGAAACCCGATAACGCTCTCCCCTGCATTTCTAGGAGAGACTCTCCTTCAGGGAACGTCATCTGGCTCGGGAAATCCTGCACTATCTTCCACTGAGCCTTACGACGAAGCGAAGAGAGAGTTTTACCACTCCAGCTACCGTAATCAACTTCTGAGACGCTTTCATCGACGACAATTCGACTCTTCGCTCCCGTAGAAGTGAGCCACGGATCAATTGTTTCGCGACAACGCTGTAGTGGACTGATCGCTACTTCATCGAATTGAATCGTGCCAAGACGAGAAATGAGATCCTTCGCTTGCTCTTTTCCAGTTTTGCTTAATGAGATTCCTGCAGTTCGGCCTGCCAAAAGATTCTTTTCATTGGCGACAGAGTGTGCATGCCGCAGTAGAACGATTCGTGCCATTTCCCAAGATTAACGCCCTTTGACACTGTTGGCTTGCTAGGGTGCCTTCCATGGAAATCAGACGTGCGGGTAAGAGTGGACTTGAGCTTTCCCGCCTTGGTCTAGGCACGATGACATGGGGCCGCGATACCGATACACACGAAGCGGCCGAACAAATGCGCATGTACATCGAAGCTGGCGGAAATTTTATTGATACCGCCGCTAGCTATGCCGCTGGCGATGCTGAACGCGTCATCGGTGGACTAGTAGGAACATTCTTCAACCGTGAAGATGTTGTGATTGCCACCAAGGCCGGCATCTCCTTCCCCGAAGGAGTCCGTACGGTGAATAATTCCCGTCACTTTTTGATCGGCGAGCTAGAGAAATCTCTGACACGTTTAGGAACTGATTATGTAGATATGTGGCAGATCCATTCTTGGGATGCGGATGTTGCACTCGAAGACACTCTCTCGGCCTTAGATTTTGCGTACACCTCGGGTAAGGCTCGATATGTCGGTATTTCCAATTTTAATGGTTGGCAAAGCGCACGGGCCATAACTTTGCAAGAGGCTAATACTGCTAAAGCTCCAATAGCCACAATTCAAAGCGAGTACTCATTACTCAATCGTTCGATTGAAGATGAGATTCTGGATTGCGCCACTGAACTTGGTGTTGGAATTCTTGCTTGGTCTCCACTTGGGCGCGGTGTACTCACCGGAAAATATAGAAATTCAATACCAGCAGATTCACGAGGTGCAACGCCTCACTTTGCAAACTTTATCTCCACCTATCTCAATCGAGACTCCGCCCGCGTTGTAGAAGCGGTAGCCGCTGCAGCTTCAGGATTGGGTTACTCCCCCTTAGAAGTAGCCCTTGCCTGGGTGCGCGATGCACCTGGAGTGACTAGTGCGATCGTTGGTGCTCGCACAGGTGCTCAGCTACGTGGCGCACTTACCGTTGAAGAGGTAGTTCTTCCGGATGTTGTACGAACAGCTCTCGACGAGGTATCAAGCGGTTTCTAGGAAATCTTTAAGAACATTTACACCGAAGCGAAGGCCATCAACTGGTACTCGCTCATCGACTCCGTGAAAGAGCGCCATAAAATCTAGATCTGGATCTAATTTTAACGGTGAAAATCCGTAACCAATAATTCCGATCTTCGAGAGAGCTTTATTATCGGTCCCGCCACTCATTGTGAAAGGTACTGGAATTCCATCACCATCATGTTTGATGAGTGCAGCACACATTGCATCGACAAGATCGCCCTCAAAAGGAACTTCGAGTGCGATATCTGTAACTATTGTCTCGATCTGAATATCAGGTCCAACGATTTCACGAATCGTTGCGTTCATTTCATCTTCAAAACCTGGAAGAAAGCGACCATCAACGACAGCACTGGCTTCTCCAGGAATCACATTCTCTTTATAGCCCGCCGATAACATCGAAGGATTGGCTGTATTTTGCAACGTTGCCCCGATCATTCGGGACGCACTTCCAAACTCAGTAAGAAGTGGGCGAAGGTCTTTAAGATCAAAAGGTTTTCCTGAAGCCTTCGCGACCGTTTCAAAGAGACGCTTGACTGTTGCGGTGTATCGCTGCGGCCACTGATAGCGGCCAATCTTTGCAACCGCTTCAGTGAGCGCGGTAATTGCATTCTCTTCGTTGATCACTGAGCCGTGACCCGCTCTGCCCTGAGCGACCAATCTCATCCAGTGAATTCCTTTTTCGGCAGTCTCAACAAAATAGAAACGTTTTGCATTAGGAAGCGTGATCGAAAAACCACCCACTTCTGAAATAGCTTCGGTGCACCCTGCAAATACTTCAGGATGCTCTGCAACCATCCACCTAGATCCATAGCTGCTGCCAGCTTCTTCATCTGCGAAAAATGCGAGAGTGATGGGACGTGGTGGTTTGTATCCAACGCGGGCCCACTGACGTACAACAGCGATGATCATGGCATCCATATTTTTCATATCGACTGCGCCTCGTCCCCAGATAAAACCATCTTTGAGGATTCCACCGAATGGATCAACGCTCCAGTCTTCAGCTATCGCAGGAACAACATCAAGGTGACCATGAACAACAAGTCCGGGACGATCAGGATGTGTACTTTCCAATTGCGCAATTACGTTGCAACGATTGGGAGCAGATTCAAATATTGTGGATGTAATTCCAACTTCTGCTAACTGAGCAACCACATATGCTGCCGCAGCCTTCTCATCTCCCCTGCCCTCGCCAAAGTTGACACTTGGAATTCGAATTAACTCTTGGCAGATACGGATAGTGTCGGCTTCGAGTTCTTCGCGTAGGGCGTTTTTATCAGTCGTCATGTCATAAGTATCCACCAAGAGCGCTGGAGTGCGATAGGAATTCTCCGCTTTGCCTTGGCCTCGTGGGGTTGATATCGTGTGCTCTCTTGATCAGCCTAGAGAGTCGAAAGACTTCGAGGGGTTATCTACGGTCAAGGTATTTATACTGGTCCGGGTGGCGGAATTGGCAGACGCGCTAGCTTGAGGTGTTAGTGCCCGCAAGGGCTTGAGGGTTCAACTCCCTTCCCGGACACGCACAAAGACAGAGGTGATGCAGGTGAATGTAGAACAAGCCCTGTCTCTGATTCGAACTATTCCTGACTATCCACAACCAGGAGTTCTCTTTCAAGACATTACTCCGGTACTGAGTAACCCCGAGGCTTTCAATGTCGTTGTGCGAGCACTCGCGAAAGTGGATCCTGAAAGCTCAGTCGTCGCAGGAATTGAAGCGCGCGGCTTTATCTTCGCCAGTGCGATTGCTGTTGCTAAGAACTGTGGATTTGTGCCAATTAGAAAAAAGGGGAAACTTCCATTCTCGACTTACTCTAAGCAGTACGGCCTTGAATATGGAGTCGATGAAATTGAGATTCACACCGATGCCTTTCAGCCAGGTTCGAAAGTCCTACTCGTCGATGATGTATTGGCTACTGGCGGAACGCTGGTAGCAGCAATCGAACTTGTAAAACAAGCCGGTGGAATCGTGACCGATATCGCAGTGCTCAGCGAGATTACCTTCTTGGGTGGCCGCTTACGCATCGCCCAACACTCACCGGAGGTTTCGGTTCACGCCCTGATAAGCGGATAGGTCACTTCTTTGCCATCTTTGTGGCAGGATCTGCGCCATGGCTGAATTGATTTACTACTGCGGAACTATGGATAGCGGGAAGTCAACGCTTGCTCTGCAGACTGCCCATAACCACCAACAACGCGGACGTGGCGGATTAATTTTCACTTCGCAGGACAGAGCTGGAGCTGGAAAGATTTCATCACGTCTCGGATTAACCAGTGCAGCGATTGAAGTTCTGCCCGG
>CANESA010000020.1 GCA_947440735.1 Candidatus Nanopelagicaceae bacterium | reverse complement strand
TGCATTTCCTAAGTAGACCGAAATGGAACTCTCTCCAACAAATGATTTAGATTCGCCTTGAAAGAGTGGGCCTTTGTAAACGCTCGCTCCCCCAATAACAACATCAATATTTGAATTACCGCGAGTGGCAGCGATCGACAAGGTGAGCTCATTATTTACTGTCGATGAAGTTGCAGATGGGGCCGCTGATGCAGTTGGTGTAGGTGTTTGTGAAGGTTCGACTTCCTCTGTGACCATTGATGTTGTTGCAGGCTCTGAATCTAATGCGCTGATCGCAAACTGAGCGACTCCGATTAGTAGAACAATAGAAAGTGAAGCACCAACAAGAACTTTCCAGGATAACTTCCGATTTTCACTACGAATTGCAGCAGCATTATTATCTACAAGTCGGGTATGTATTGAACGCGAGTCGACAGAATGTTCCGCGTCATACATCGCAAGCAGCTCTTGCGAATTGATTCTTGTTATTTGCGCGATATTTCTAATGTGTCCTCGTGCATAAGTATCGCCACCACAGGGGAGAAAATCATTAGATTCCATCGCCCGAATAAGTCCGGGGCGAAGATTTACAATGTGTGCGAGTTCGTCAACGCTCAAGCCCGCGTTCTCGCGCGCTTGTTGTAAGAACTCACCTAGCGTCATATCACCAACAGTCTGATTTGGTGGGGTGATTATTCATCCCAAGTTCAAATTGTAGGGTGACGAATACCCACATACCTAGTGAGATTAGGGTGAACTTTTCTTGAACAGGGTGAGACTAATAATCGCGGAGCGTAGCTAAAACCGAATCTAATTCATCAGCCTTGACCATGACCACGCGGGCCTTTGAACCTTCCGATGGACCGACGATTCCGCGGGATTCCATAAGATCCATTAAGCGTCCAGCCTTTGCAAACCCAACGCGCAATTTTCGTTGAAGCATCGACGTTGAGCCAAATTGTGTACCGACAACTAATTCAACGGCTTGGCAGAGCAAATCAAGATCATCGCCAATCTCTTTATCAATATGCTTTGTCGATGCGGCAGGTGCGGTGACATCCTCGCGATACCGTGGCGAAAGCTGCTTCTTCACATGGCCGACGATGGCTTCAATTTCTCGCTCTGAAATATATGCCCCTTGAATACGTATTGCGCGAGATGTTCCCATTGGGATGAAGAGGGCGTCACCTTGTCCTACTAGCTTTTCAGCGCCAGGACTATCGAGAATCACGCGGCTATCGGCAAGTGAAGAGGTTGCAAAGGAAAGGCGAGATGGAACGTTTGCCTTAATAAGACCGGTTACAACATCAACGCTAGGGCGTTGGGTTGCAAGAACTAAGTGAATACCTGCAGAGCGTGCCAATTGAGTAATGCGGACAACAGATTCTTCTACTTCACGGGGAGCAATCATCATTAAATCTGCTAGCTCATCAATAATGACAAGTAAATAGGGATAGGGCTCGACCACTCGATCGCTACCTTCGGGAGGCTTTACCTTTCCTGCGCGAACAGCCTTGTTGAAATCATCGATATGTCTAAAGCCAAAAGTGGCAAGATCTTCATAACGAAGATCCATCTCACGCACAACCCAGGTAAGGGCATCTGCCGCCTTCTTTGGGTTAGTGATAATCGGTGTAATGAGATGTGGAATACCTTCATACGCGGTGAGCTCCACTCGCTTGGGATCAATAAGAACAAGACGAACTTCATCAGGGGTAGCTCGCATTAAAATCGATGAAATCATCGCATTGATCATTGATGATTTTCCAGCACCCGTGGCACCAGCTACAAGGAGATGAGGCATCTTCGCTAGATTTGCACAGACAAAATTACCTTCTACATCTTTTCCGAGGGCCACCAGCATCGGATGGTGGTCTTGGCCGGCAACAGAAGAGCGCATCACATCACCTAAAGCGACGATTTCACGGTCAGTATTTGGAATTTCAATTCCGACGGCAGACTTTCCTGGGATCGGAGAGAGGATGCGCACATCGCTACTTGCCACCGCATATGAAATATTCTTTGCAAGAGCGGTAATACGCTCAACCTTGACAGCATTTCCCAACTCAACTTCATAGCGAGTTACCGTTGGGCCGCGCATAAATCCAGTTACTTCAGCATCAATTTCAAATTGCTTAAAGACCTCGGTGAGGGCAGCTACCACGGTCTCATTGACTTTGCTCTTACTCTTTGCTGCCGGGCCAGTTCGAAGTAAATCTTGAGGTGGAAGTTCGTAGGTTGAATCTCCGGTGAGAAGAAGCTGCTCGATACGTTTGACAACTCCCCCACTTGTCACCTGATCCGTGAGCGGTACTAGTGGTCGCGGTATCTCAACTGTAAATTCTTGATCGAATTCATCTTCATCTAACGGTTCATCTTCTTCTGGATCTGGATGCCATCCAACTACAGGTGTATCAAAGGGTGGTGTATCTGTAATTTCAAATTCTTCTTCTTCTTTCCGCTCTGGACGCTTATTCCAGATCCATGAAAAGAGAGCCGAGATCTTTGTGAGTACCGCCGAGAAAGGAGTTGCTGTAGTGATCAATATCCCGAAGATAAAGAGTAGAGCTAAGAAAGGTTGGGCAAGTACTTCGGTCATGAGTCTTTCTAGGGGAAATGAAACGCCATATCCGAGAAGGCCTCCGCCGTTGCGCATATCTGTTGCGCCATCTACCGGTGCAGCGAATCCAGATACGAAATGGATAAAACCAGTACTTGAAATCAGAAGCATGAGAACGCCGATAACTATGCGTCCTAGAGATTTACTATCTTCTGGCTTCCTAAAGAGACGAAATGCAAAATATCCGAGAATGATGGGGGCGAAGAAACCGATCTTGCCAAATGCACCATAGAAAATTGCGTAGAGAAAATCGCTCAAGATGCTCTGGGATTTAAACCATGTTCCAACTAGCGAAGCGAGAGCCAGAATGAGGACCAGTAAAGCTGCCCCATCACGACGATGAGCGGGATCTAGATCTTTAGCTCCGCGGGCCAAGAAGCGGACAGAAGAACCAAGTGCTTTTGCAAGGGCTGACCAGGTGGCGCTGATGGCACGGCCAACTACGACAAGGAAGGATGAACCTTGTTTTGTGCGAGTCTTTTTCTTGGCCACACCTTTTATATTATCAGTTAGACCTCTACAACCACGGGAACAATCATCGGACGGCGCCGATGTTTTTGTCCCACCCAATTTCCAATAGTCCGTCGAACAACCTGCTGCAATTGGTGGGTTCCATCAATTCCGTCAGCAACAGCGCGAGCTAAGGCTTTTTCGATCTCTTTCTTGACTTCATCAAATAGAGCTTCATCTTCATTAAAACCTCGAGCGTGTATATCTGGCCCTGAAATAATTTTTCCGCTCTGCGCCTCGACAACAACAAATACTGAGATAAATCCTTCTTCGCCAAGAATGCGGCGATCTTTCAAGGAGGACTCGGTGATATCGCCAATACTCTGACCATCTACATAGACAAATCCACAAGGTACAGAGCCAACTACTTCGGCAACATGATCAATAAGATCGACAACAATTCCATTTTCGATGATGAAGGCATTTTCGCGAGGTACTCCGGATTCGATTGCCAGCTCTGCATTTGCCTTGAGATGTCTCCACTCACCATGAACGGGAAGCGCGTACTTTGGCTTAACAATGTTGTAGCAATAGAGGAGTTCTCCCGCAGCTGCATGGCCAGATACATGCACCATCGCATTTGCCTTGTGGACTACCTTCGCACCGAAACGTGTCAGTTCATTAATAATTCGAAAGACCGAATTTTCATTGCCTGGAATCAGTGATGAGGCAAGAATGACAGTGTCACCTTGACCTACGCGGATCTGATGGTCTCCATTAGCCATGCGAGATAGGGCTGCCATCGGTTCACCCTGAGAGCCTGTACAAATTAAAACAACATCATCTCCATAGTTTTCGAGATCTTTGGCATCGAGAACTAAATTTGGCGGAACAGTCAGGTAACCCATCTCCTGTGCAATCTTCATATTGCGCACCATTGATCGGCCGATAAAAACAACTTTTCGACCATTCTCTGCTGCGACATCAATTACTTGTTGAACACGATGTACGTGGGAAGAGAAAGATGCAACGATTACTCGTCTCTTTGTTGATGCAATCACTCGATGCAACGCAGGCATAATCTCTCGCTCTGACGGGGTAAATCCTGGGACATCTGCATTTGTGGAATCAACAAGGAAGATATCTACGCCTTCTTCTCCCATTCTGGCAAATGTGCGGAGATCGGTAAGGCGACCATCGAGCGGAAGTTGATCCATTTTGAAATCGCCGGTGTGAAGCACTCGACCTGCCTCAGTGCGAATCGAGATAGCCAAGGCATCGGGTATCGAGTGGTTTACCGCGACAAACTCAAGCTCAAAGGGTCCAACGTCTTCAGTCATACCTTCGCGAACTTCACGAGTGAGCGCGCTGATCCGATGCTCTTTAAGTTTTGCTGTAATGAGCGCAAGCGTTAGTGGTGATCCATATAAAGGAATATCTCCGCGTTCGCGCAGTAGATATGGAACTGCACCGATGTGATCTTCATGGCCATGTGTAAGAACAATTGCGATCACATCTTCAAGGCGATCACGAATATATGAAAAGTCAGGAAGAATAAGATCGATTCCTGGCTGATTATCTTCAGGAAAGAGAACTCCGCAATCGACAATGAGGAGCTTGCCTTTACTTTCGTAGACAGTCATATTGCGACCGATTTCAGCAATTCCGCCGAGTGCAACGATGCGGAGTCCGCCAGCTGCGAGTTTAGGTGGAGTACCTAAATTAGGATGTGGATTTGTCATATTAAATTACGTTAGCCAAGCTGCACGCCACCGGCGATAAGATCTTCGCGCAAGGTAGCGATCTGAGCTGGTGTTGCATCTACAAGAGGAAGTCGTGTGGTTCCACCAGGCAGACCCATGAGATTCATCGCTGCCTTGGTCAATATTGCGCCTTGTGTTTTAAATGTTCCCTTAAATACTGGAATTAGTTTTTGATGAATTTCAAGTGCTCGGGCGGTATCCCCCGCAAACCATGCATCGAGCATCGCTCTGAGTTCATTGCCCACTGTGTGGCCACAGACTGAAACAAATCCAACTGCGCCAATAGATAAGAATGGGAGGTTGAGAATGTCATCTCCTGAGTAGACCGGGATTCCGCAACGGGCAATCACATCAGAGGTTGCTGCAAGGTTTCCCTTGGCATCTTTGAGGGCAACAATATTTGGTAGTTCAAAGAGTCGAACAATTGTGTCGCTCTCAATCTCTACTCCTGTGCGTCCAGGGATGTCATACATCATGATGGGAAGATCTGTGGAGCTGGCAACTGCCTTGAAGTGGGCTTCGATTCCAGCTTGAGGTGGCTTGTTGTAATAAGGAGTAACAATGAGGAGACCATCTGCACCGGCATCGGCTGAACGTTTAGCTTGCTCAACTGTGTAAGATGTTTCATTATCGCCAGCACCTGAGAGAACCTTTACTCGAGATCCGACAGTACTCTTTACAACTTTAATGATCTCAAGTTTCTCTGAAGACTTTGTAGTGGGGGCTTCACCTGTAGTTCCATTGACTGCAATTGCATCATGTCCATGGTCAGCTAAGTGTGTGGCAAGAGTTGCAATGCCATCCCAATCAATGGAACCGTCCTTGGCAAATGGGGTAACCATTGCCGTGATTAGGCGTCCAAAAGGTGCTGGCGTTCTCATTTGCACACCTTATCGTGCCCTTGAGCGCCTTTCAATATTCCTTGCGACTCGCGCAGATTAAGGTGCGATACGGCCAGACTTTTCAAATGCTCCGTATGTCAAAGGCATTAATTTGGCGAATTCTGCCTCCATTTTTTCAGCAACCATTTCGATCTCTCGTTGTGGATAGCTTGGAAAATGTGAACCTTCACGTGCTGTACGTAATGAGAGAAAATTCATGAGAGCTCGTGCATTCATGGTGACATACATAGATGAATATGTTGCAACAGGGAGAACTACGCGAGCTACTTCGCGAGCAACTCCTGCTTCAAGCATCTTTTGATAACTGTCATAGGCAACAAGATAAGCCTCTTTCATTGCATTGACAGATATTTCAAATTGCTCTGGAGTGCCATCTTCGAATGTATATGCACCAGTCTTTCCAACTTGAATCAATTTTCGTTCTTTAGATGGAATGTAGAAAACAGGCTTGAGTTCACGGTAACGACCACTCTCTTCATTGTATGAAGCGATTCGATGGCGCATAAATTCGCGGAAAACAAATATTGGCGCAGATATGAAGAAAGTCATAGATGTGTGCTCAAAGGGTGAACCATGGCGTTCGCGCGCTAGGTAATTGATAAGTCCTGCTGACCGGTTTGGATCTTCACCAATCTCATCCATTGATTGTTCTCCAGCAGTTGAAACACGAGCTGCCCAGATAACATCGGCATCGCTTGCACTGGATTTAATTAATTCAACGGTGACATCGTCACGAAAGATCACTTGTTCGGCCATGGTCGCACCATACCTAGCAGCCAGTTCCCTATCTCGGATATCTACGGCAGAATGCACCCGTGTCTAGAGTGAACCGCGCCACCCTCGCTCAATCGCTGAGTGTCTCATTGCCTGTTGGGGCATATGGCATCGCTTTTGGGGCGGCAAGTGTTGCCGCCGGCTTTACCGTTCTGCAGAGTTGCCTGATCTCGCTCCTTACATTCTCTGGAGCTTCTCAATTCGCTCTCGTTGGCGTAATGGGTTCAGGTGGAACGGCGCTGAGTGCAACTGCAACCGCGTCGCTACTTGGAACTCGAAACCTGCTCTATGGATTACAGATGGCGCCAGTTCTGCGCACTCGGCGCTTGAAAAAGATTGTTGCTGCTCAGCTCACCATTGATGAATCCACCGGTGTTGCTATCTCCCTTGAGAAAAATGGACGAGACAGTATGCGTCAGGGGTTTTGGTATACCGGAATCGGTGTCTACATATTTTGGAATCTCTTCACTTTGCTTGGTGCACTTGGTGCACAGGCGATGGGTGATCCCGCTGCATTTGGGCTCGATGCCGCAGTGCCAGCGGCTTTCTTAGGTTTGGTCTGGCCTCGATTGACCGGCAAGACTGAACGTCTTCTCGCAATCTCTGCTGTCGCACTCGCGCTTATTGCCACACCATATGTTCCTGCCGGTGTTCCAATTATTTCAACTGCCTTACTCGCAGTCCTCTTCGGCTTGCGAGGTCGAGTATGGAAATAACGATGGATGCACTCTGGATTGGGCTTATCGCCACAAGTGTTATCGCTTTCTTACTTAAATACATAGGACATAGCGTTCCAGAAAAATGGCTCAGCCATCCTCGAGTCCTAAAGATCAATGGCCTTATTCCCATCGCTCTCTTAAGTGCCTTAGTGGCAGTTCAGACATTCACAACTGGGAAATCTTTGGTTATTGATCAACGGCTAGCTGGCCTTGCAGTAGCAGTGATTGCTCTGATCTTGAGAGCACCATTTGCAGTGGTTGTCCTTAGCGCAGCAGCAACGTCCGCTGGCCTGTACCACCTTCAGTAAATTAAATAATGCTGAGTGATTGCAGCTTTGCTTTAAGGTCGTTATCTGAAGGTTCAGTCAGGTGTGTGCCGTCGCTAAATACAATCACAGGGATCGACTGTGCTCCACCATTAATCTCTACAACTTTCGCTGCAGCTGTTGGATCATTCTCAACATCAACAAG
>CANESA010000019.1 GCA_947440735.1 Candidatus Nanopelagicaceae bacterium | reverse complement strand
CTTCAGGAAGATCCTGTAGATCTTTAATGATCAGTGCGCGACGTTCGGAAAATAGTGATGGTGCAAGGGCATCAGAGATATCGCCAAGGATGGCTTCAGGGGCTGCGATGGTGGTGATCTCGCACTTCTTATCCTTGAGCTCGGCGTTTAACTTTGCTAAAGCGCGATCTGCAAGTGCTCCTTCTGAACCAAGCAAGAGGTAGAGAGATTTCATAGCTACCCCTTTCTTAACTAATTCCAGCGCAAGAGTGCGAAGCTGCCCTTACTTGTGCGAATTCTAAATCGGTGTTGGTTCGCCCTGATCGCAATGGCTCCATCGAGATCGGTGCGCAGTACCCGTGAGCCGAGTCTAGTCAGCGATTGGATTGTTTCAGGGGCTGGGTGGCCATAGGTGTTTCCTGCTCCGACGCTGATGATCGAGATTGTGGGTGAGAGGGCACGGGTAAAACTCTCATCCTGAAATTTAGATCCGTGGTGACAGACTTTATAGATATCGACTCTACCGACCAGCGGTGCGATCTGGGCTTGGGTTAACGGTTCCATATCCCCTCCTGCAAAGAGTGAGAAATCAGGAGTGCGCAGAACAACGGCGATACTCGAATTATTTGGATCACTGATCTGTTCGTCTGCCCACTGTCCTTGTGGCCAGAGAACTTCAACAGTGACAGGGCCGCGATCACTTGTAAAGGTTGCACGAGTGCCTGCGCGAACATTTCCAAACCATTGCGCCGCAACTGTGCGATCACGGAGTGCACCATCTACTCCCCCAACATGGTCTGCATGTACATGGGTAAGGATGAGAAGTGATTTGCGTTGGAGAGAAGAGAAGTTGAGATCTTCCCACCAATTACGAGCGTTATCTAAGGTATTTCGAAGCTGATTCATCCGCGCATTTTCAACGGTGGATGCAGCGAGTACTTACCTTCTTATATGCGCTGGGGATAAAGCAGATTATAGAACGATATTGACGAGCTTTGGAGCGCGCGCGATCACCTGTTTAGGGGTAGCACCGGCCAGCTCCTTAGCAATCGTTGGATGAGCAAGAGCCTGCACCTCAAGTTCGCTATCTGTAATTGTGGGTGAGACCAAGATGCGCTCCTTGATCTTGCCATTGATTTGAACAACTGCTTCGACTTCATCTGCAACGAGAAGTGCTGGATCTACTGCTGGCCATCCAGCAAGAGCAACGGCTGGCTTGTGGCCAAGGCGTTCCCACATTTCCTCGGAAGTAAATGGTGCAACGAGTGAGAGCATGATTGCAATCGCCTCAGTTGCTTCACGAACTGCAGGATCTGCAGCTCCACACCCTGAATCAATTGCTTTACGTGTGGCGTTCACAAGTTCCATCACACGTGCAACCGCTACGTTAAATCTAAATGATTCAACTGCAAAGGATGCATCGTGAAGTGCTTTATGTGTTGCCTTGCGAAGTAAGAGATCTCCCGTAGAGAAATCAACACCAGGTGCGCTGGTGACATCACCTGAAAGTCTCCATGCACGAGTGAGGAATTTGACCGAACCTGATGGTGAAACATCTGACCAATCCACATCATCTTCTGGTGGACCAGCAAAGACTAGGGATAGACGAATCGCATCCACGCCATGGTTCTCTAGTTCATCTGATAGACGAACAAGATTGCCGCGAGATTTCGACATCGCAGATCCATCCATCACAACCATGCCTTGGTTGAGAAGACGAGTAAATGGTTCGTTAAATCCAAGTAATCCAATGTCGTGTAAGACCTTGGTGAAAAAGCGTGAGTAGAGAAGGTGCAAGATCGCGTGTGTGACACCGCCGACGTATTGATCGACAGGTAGCCAGGTATCAACATCTTTGCGGCTAAATGGTTCGTTGTGATTAGTCGATGATGGATAACGCAAGAAATACCATGATGAATCTACGAATGTATCCATCGTGTCTGTGTCGCGAAGTGCTGGGCCGCCACATATTGGGCACTTTGTATTTACCCAATCGGTAGCTGCAGCAAGTGGTGATTGACCCTTTGGTTTGAGATCTAAACCCTTTGCATCTGGAAGTGTCAGAGGCAATTGATCTGCAGGGACTGCTACTTCACCGCACTTATCGCAATGCACGATAGGAATTGGTGTGCCCCAGTAACGCTGGCGAGAGACAAGCCAGTCACGAAGACGGTAGTTACGTGAAGATTTACCAAGGTTCTTTGCTTCAAGTTCTTTGGTGATCGCAGCAATTGCTTCGACTTTCTTCAAACCATTAAGAGAACCAGAGTTAATCATGACGCCATCGCCATGTGTTGCAACACCTGATGTCATTGGATCTTCTTCACCGGTCTCAACAACGGTGCGCACAGGTAACTTCATTGCACGAGCAAAATCTAAATCTCGTTGATCGTGAGCAGGAACGGCCATGATTGCACCGGTTCCGTAATCGGCTAATACATAGTCAGATGCCCAGATGGGAAGTTTCTCGCCATTGACTGGGTTGATAGCAAAGCGCTTGAGATCAACACCAGATTTTGGACGATCTGTGGCAAGACGATCAATATCTGATGCCGCCTTAATCTCTTCTAGGTAGGCAGTAAATTCTTTTTCAACTGAACCGCCAGCGGCTAGTTCTGCAGCAAGTGGTGAATCTGCAGCCACAACCATAAATGTTGCACCGTATAAAGTATCTGGACGCGTTGTGTAGATCGTGACAGGTTCAGTGCGGCCTTCGATTTCAAAGACAACGTTGGCACCTTGTGAACGACCGATCCAGTTGCGCTGCATCGTTAAGACTTTATCTGGCCACTGACCTTCAAGTTGTTCCATGTCATCAAGTAAGCGATCTGCGTAATCTGTGATCTTGAAATACCACTGGTTGAGTTTCTTCTTGGTAACGGCGGTATCGCAACGCTCGCAGAGCCCTGCAACAACTTGCTCGTTAGCTAAAACTGTTTGGCATCCTGGGCACCAGTTGACTGCAGAATCTTTACGGTAGGCAAGCCCGCGCTTATGAAGTTCGATAAAGAGCCATTGATTCCACTTGTAGTACTCAGGGTCACAGGTATTAAAGACGCGATCCCAATCGAAGGAACATGCATAACGTCGCATCGAAGCCTTCTGTGTTGCAATGTTTTCATATGTCCAAATTCGTGGATCTTCGTTGCGCTTAATTGCAGCATTCTCTGCAGGTAAGCCGAATGCGTCCCAACCAATTGGGTGCATGACATTAAAGCCGCGCTGAATCCAGTAACGAGCGATGACATCTCCGAGTGCATACGCCTCAGCGTGGCCCATATGTAGATCACCTGATGGATAAGGGAACATATCCAAGACATACTTCTTTGGGCGCGCATCATCAGAGCGACCAGATTTAAATGGTTCTAGCTTGTCCCAGATGGGAAGCCACTTATCTTGAACATACGCGAAGTCATATGCTGCGTGCTCGCGAGGTTCCGTGGTCATTGTTCAATCGTACCGTGTGGAGCTAAGGGGATTTGAACCCCTGACCCCCTGCATGCCATGCAGGTGCGCTACCAGCTGCGCCATAGCCCCTTGAAGTTGCACACTCTATCGCAGTCGATGGAATGAAGAGAAATTAATTCTCGCTTGATCCAGATTCAACGCCTAGAAGTTCTTCAGGAATGCTGCCCGCGTTATGTTCTTCGAGGTACCAACCCTTTGACTGACTCTGCGCCAATAACGACCATGAAGCATTTGATAATCCACCGACTTTGGCCCAGTGAGATAGAGGAAGTTCCAAGTAATCACCGATCACACAACGCGCGGTTCCGCCATGTGTTGCAACGACTAATAGTTGGTCGGTCTTTCCAGCGAGTGCATCTGTGATCGCAGCGCGTGCACGTGAGGCAACTTCGCTGCGTCGCTCACCGATTACTCCTGCTGGATTATCTTGGCCATCGATCCACTTGACGAAGTTTTCTAAATCTTCTTCACGATTTTGTGCGCCGGTCTTGCCTTCCCAATTACCACCATTGGTTTCGCGAAGACGTGCATCGATTGAAACTTCGAGGTTAACGATCTCGGCAAGACTCTGCGCAGTCTTCTGAGCACGATCCAAATCACTTGAAATGATTGCAGTAGGTTCCATACCAGCCAAGATTTCAGCTGCGTGACGAGCTTGGTATTGACCCAGGGTATTTAACGGAATATCAGAGTGGCCCTGGAAGCGATTGGCAACGTTCCAATCAGTCTGTCCATGGCGCCACAAAAGTATTCTGTTACCTGCCATCTGCAACCATCTCTTTAACGATATCAAGTTCGATCTTTGGGCAGTCATTCCATAAGCGATCGAGCATGTAGTACTTACGTAGTTCGCTACTTTGAATATGAACAACGAGATCTGAGTAATCAAGCAAGACCCACTCTTCGCTACCTTCACGGCGAGCAGGCTTTTCTCCAACAAGGCGAAGCTTCTCTTCAATTTCATCTGCAATCGAATCTACCTGGCGAACATTTGCACCAGTGACGATAAGAAAAATCTCGCTCAAAACCATCTGATCAGAGAGATCGAGTGCGACCATCTCGGTCGCCAACTTATCGGCTGCTGCGCGTGCTGCGATCTGAGTGATGGTGACTGCGCTCTGGCTAGCTGCCATATACGTGGTGCTCCTTAATAAAGTGGGCTACTGAAGGTGAGTACTCTCTCGAAGATCCTTCACGAATGCCAGTTGAGGCAACGTTGAGCGCTCCAATATCAATTCCAATATCACTGTGTGAGTCTGGTCGCTCGATAATGATGAAAGTTACTAATTTCTTCAGATCATCGATGCGGTGCCACTGATCTAACTTGGAATAGGCATCGCTACCAATAATCAGGTGGAGCGAATCATCGGGATAGCTCTGTGCAACTGCCTCAACGGTATCGATGGTGTACGTGGGTCCCTCACGCAAGATCTCTATGGGATTTACTTCAACATGTGAAGAAATATCTGCGGGAAGATCGGTAACTGCTAATTCGCACATCGCTCGGCGCTGAGCACCGGTGGCAACGGGATCATGTTCGCGAAGTCGTGGTTGACCGGCAGGAAATATAAGGATCTGATCGACAACATCGCGACGGAGCAATTGAGTGATGACATGCATATGGCCTATGTGAATGGGATCAAATGTCCCGCCGTAGAGACCAAGACGTGCCAAAAGAGTTACTTATCTAGGCGAAGTACGAGATAGAGAAGAACGACAAATATGCCAAATGTAAATGCGCCGAAGGTAACAGGCGATACTGGGAGTTCGCGAGCAAGTTCACTAGCAACTGTAATCATGTGCAGATCCTACTACTTGTCGCCCTGAAGTAACGCTTCGAAGGCAGCCTCGTCGATGATGGCAACCCCAAGTTCTTGCGCCTTAGCCAATTTTGAGCCGGGATCAGAACCCACCAATACATAGTCTGTTTTCTTAGAAACTGAGCTTGTGGGCTTTCCGCCATGGTCGGTAATTGTTTCTGCAATCGAATCTCTCGTGTAATTATTTAATCCGCCGGTAACCACAAAGGTAAGGCCAGCGAGTGTTTGAGGTTTTGAAACGCCTGCAACGTTCTCCATTGCAACACCGGCCTTAGCCCACTTTCGAACAATTTCCTTATGCCAATCAATGGTGAACCACTCAACAATTGACTCGGCGATTACTTCGCCCACTCCATCAACTTCTGCTAACACTTGTGCTGGTGTAGATCCAATCTTTTCTAGCGATCCAAATGTTGTGGCAAGTGCTTGAGCCGATGTCGGTCCCACATGGCGAATCGAGAGTGCGACGATCACGCGCCACAGTGGCCGTGACTTTGCTTCATCTAGTGCAGCCAATAACTTCTCAACGTTCTTTCCTGCTTCACCATCTTTCTTAGTGAAGAAGGCTGACTTCATCAGTTTCTCATCGCTGAGTGAGAAGAGATCTGACTCATCTTCGATCACGCCATCTGCAAGGAGTGCAACCGCAGCTTCGTATCCGAGAACATCAATATCGAGTGCTGCGCGTGAACCAATGTAGTAAATACGTTCACGGAGCTGAGCCGGACACGTCTGTGCATTGGGACAGCGAATATCAACATCGCCATCGCTGAGTGCGCGAAGTGCGCTGCCACATTCAGGACAATGGGTAGGCATCACGAATGCGCGCTCTGAACCATCTCGCTTTCCAACGACGGGTCCCAACACTTCAGGGATGACATCTCCAGCTTTGCGAATAACAACTGTGTCACCAATGAGGACGCCCTTGCGTTCAATCTCTTCTTGGTTATGGAGCGTTGCATTTGTCACCGTGGAACCTGCGACCTTTACCGGCTCCATAAATGCAAAAGGTGTAACACGACCCGTGCGTCCAACGCTGACCTTGATATCGAGAAGCTTTGTCGTTACTTCTTCCGGTGGATACTTAAATGCGATAGCCCACTTAGGCGCGCGGGATGTAAATCCAAGTGCTTGTTGGGATGCAATCGCATCAACCTTAATTACGATTCCATCTATTTCGTGTTCAACATCATGGCGATGTTCGTTGTAGTGGGCGATAAACTTTTCAACATCTTCGCGGGTTGTCACAACTCGGAATCGATTACTGGTCGGAAGCCCAAGACCTTTCAAGAATTCATACGCTTGTGATTGGCTGTCAAAGTCCGCTCCGTTGTGGGCACCGACTCCATGCACAACAACACTTAAGGGGCGAGAAGCAGTAACGCGTGGATCTTTCTGGCGCAGAGATCCTGCGGCGGCATTACGCGGGTTGGCAAAGAGTTGCTTGCCCGCTTCTTCGAGTGATTCGTTAAGTTCGTTAAATGCAGCGATAGGAAAGAAGACTTCACCACGAACTTCGATCTGATCTGGAATGTTTGCGCCGCTTAACGTGTGAGGCAAGTTCTTAATTGTCTTCACATTGAGTGTGACATCTTCACCAGTAACACCGTTACCGCGTGTGAGCGCTCTGACTAGTTCGCCCTTTTCATAGAGCAGGTTGATCGCCAAGCCATCGACCTTGAGCTCACAGAGAAGTGGTGGGTTGGCAACTTCTTTCTCAACACGATCAAACCAGCTGCCGAGTTCATCTAAATCAAAGACGTTATCAAGGCTCATCATCTTTTCGATGTGATCGTGCTGGGTGAAAGTTGTTGCAAATCCCCCACCGACTCCGAGTGATGGCGAATCGGGAGCTAGTAGCTCAGGGTTTTCTGCCTCTAACGCGGATAGCTCTTTGAGTAGTGAATCAAATTGTGCATCGGTAATCGTTGGTGCATCTAATACGTAATATTTAAATTGGTGGTCGCGAATCTCGGTTGTCAGTTCATCGATGCGATGGCGAGCTGTATTGCTCATGAAGCTGTCTCACAGATGGTTGCCGATCCAACGACGCGATCGCCATCGTAGATAACCATCGCTTGTCCTGTAGCAAGCCCCAGCAAAGGAGCATCTAAATCTGCAACGAGATTGGTTCCATCAAATCGATATGTGCATGGCAACGCTTGACCATGTGCGCGCACCTGAACAAATCCACGATGATCCCCCGATGCAATCTCAGGGCCACACCAAATTGCGCGCTCGCCCTTCATCGATGAAACTGCGAGCTCTTCACGTGCTCCGACAACAACAGTGTTTGTCACAGGTTCGATCTTTAAAACAAATCGTGGTGAACCATCGGCTGTAGGAACTGTAATTCCTAAACCTTTTCGCTGACCGATTGTGTAGGTGTATGCACCTTTATGTTCACCGATCTGTGTTCCATCTTGATCAACGATCGGACCGCTCTCACTGCCTAACCGTTCGCGCAGCCAACCAGCGTTATCACCGGAAGGAACAAAGCAGATGTCATGGCTATCTGGCTTCTGTGCAACGGCTAATCCACGACGTTCTGCCTCAAGACGAATATCAACTTTTTCAGTATCACCCAATG
>CANESA010000018.1 GCA_947440735.1 Candidatus Nanopelagicaceae bacterium | reverse complement strand
TGCATGGTTGCCAGTCTTCTTGACGTGTCCAGCAGTCTTGATGCTGTGACGATCAATATCTGTACCTGCAGCTGCCTTGATTGCAGCAGCGATATCTTTATCTGTAACTGAACCGAACAAACGACCGTTTGCTCCGACCTTTACAGTGATAACGATTGATGCCTTCTCAAGGGAAGCCTTGATCTCTTTAGCGTGATCGATATCGCGGACTTCGCGTGCAGCACGTGCACGACGGATTCCTTCGATCTGCTTTTCGCCACCGAGTGACCATGCGATTGCTACGCCACGTGGCAACAAGAAGTTGCGGGCATAACCATCTTTAACAGAGACAACGTCGCCTGCGCTACCGAGCTTTGCTACTTCGCGAGTAAGAATAAGTTTCATTATTGGCTACCCCCTTAGCGAGCTGTCGATGTGTAAGGCAAGAGTGCAACTTCACGGCTGTTCTTTACAGCTGTTGCAATCGAGCGTTGGTGTTGTGTGCACGCGCCAGTGACGCGGCGAGCGCGGATTTTGCCGCGATCAGAGATGTACTTACGAAGGGTCGCGATATCTTTGTAATCGATATAGCTGACCTTGTCGCGACAGAAGCTGCAAGGCTTCTTCTTGAACTTCTTATTGAGGGCAGCAGCTTTCGCGCCCTTGTTCTTCGGTTCCTTGAGGTTCCGGTTATTACGTGCTCCCATTGTGGTGCTCCTTTTCGGGCCCTCACGGCGATCGATTGTCGATCACCCATGAGGAATGGATGGTTAGTCGATTTTTTTAAACTATTTTTAGAATGGAGGTTCGTCGGAGGTAGTGGTTGCCCATCCACCGCCGGCTGGTGAAGGTGATGCTGCAGCCCAAGGATCGTCGTTAAATGAATCAGCTGCAGCGGGTGCCGCCGCTCCAAATCCACCACTTCCGCCTGCACCACCTGCGCGCTGAGCGCGAGTGACCTTAGCGGTTGCGTTACGTAGAGATGGACCTACTTCATCAACTTCTACTTCAAAGACTGTGCGCTTTTCGCCTTCTTTTGTTTCGTATGAACGTTGCTTAAGTCGACCAGAGAGAATGACGCGCATTCCCTTTGTGAGTGACTCTGCAACATTCTCTGCAGCTTGACGCCAGATTTGGCATTGAAGGAAGAGGCTCTCGCCATCTTTCCATTCATTGGTCGCCTTATCGAGGTAACGAGGTGTTGAAGCAACGCGGAACTTAGCTACCGCCGCACCTGATGGTGTGAAACGTAGCTCGGGATCGTCAACGAGGTTGCCGATCATTGTGATTGTTGTATCTCCTGCTGCCATTTTTTCCTCTTCTCTCTTTAGGTTCTCTGCCTATGCCTGCTCTGGGTGGTCTCTACTGGTGGAGTCCATACTTTTAAATTACATCCCGCCGGCAACATTTTCTAGATGCCACCAACAAGTATGTGGAGATTATTCGGGACGAATAACCTTTGTGCGTAGAACGGATTCGTTCAAGTTAAGTTGACGGTCCAATTCCTTGACAGCAGCAGGCTCACAGTGCATATCTACAACTGCGTAGATGCCTTCGCCTTTTTTGTTGATTTCGAATGACATACGACGTCGGCCCCACACATCGAGCTTGTCGACGCGGCCTCCGCTGTCTTTGATGATCTTGAGATAAGTCTCAAGTGATGGTGTGACTGTACGTTCTTCGAGTTCTGGATCGAGAATGACCATTAATTCATAGTGACGCATGCGTTAACCCGACCTCCTCTGGACTAAGACGGCCACGGCATTTCCGTGACAGGAGGGTTATAGCTTCTCCGCATCGCAGCTGACCCGAGTCGGGGGCCACGATGTGGAGGGTTAAGGGTAACTGTCGGCGGATTTAAAGAGAAATTCATGCGGGAATTGGCCGCCTTGGGAGGCCTTTTTGATGAGCAGAACCACGAAATAGAGGCAGGCGGCGATGCGAATCAGGCTGATGAGGGCGTAACCGGTGAGCGGTAGTCCGAACTTTGCATCTGTCACTGTTGCTAAGTGCTGCCAAATCGCAACGTGATAGATAACTTCTGCGATCTGCCAAACCCAAAATGCGTGAACATCTTTGCGACGTGTCATTGCAATCACTGCAAGTGGAACTAGCCACAGAACATACTGTGGTGAATAGACCTTACTTGCAATCATCACCAGGGCTAAAACAATAAAACTCACATCGGCAAGTTGCACCGTCTCTTTGGTTGAGAAGATAAGGAGAGAAACTACAAGAACTGCGACTGCAAGAGTGAGAATAGCAAAAAAATTTGTATTTCCTAGATTTACTCCAAGGGATGAAAGGGCATACCAGATCGAGCCCCAATCTTCTCCTCGATCAAAGTTAAGTTGGTAGAAACGTAGCCAACCATCTGGGGTGGTGAGCATGACCGGAATATTAAAGAGGAGGAAGGTTGCAACAGCAATCCCCAGATAGCGGGCAAGCTCTTTGATTTCATTACGCCGCCACAATATGAGTGCGATCGGCAAAAGCAAGAAGATCGGTAAGAACTTTGTTGAAATCGAAATACCAATAGCAAGCGCTGAGTGTGTGTACTTCTTTCGATCAAACCAATAGATAGATAACATCATCGAGACAATCGCCCACAAATCCCAATTGATATAGAGCGATGCAATTGCTGCCGGAGCGATTGCAGAAAGATAAGCAAACTCCGGCCGTATTCGATAAACAATAAAGGCAATGAATATAAATAGCCCGGCTAAGAAGATCTGATTAATCCTGTAGTAATTGAGTAATTCGTTCTCACCGCTAGGTATGACGCGAGCGAAGAACCACATCACAGTTCCTGTGAGTACTGGATACTCCACCGCATTTGTCGTTGATGAATATGACCAACGATCGTCATCTAACTCGCGTGCACCGTACAACGCTGGAATATCTGAATAACAGGCGTGTACATATTGATCTGGAGTTGCCCAGAACGATTGCTCGCAGGGGCTGAATTTCACTGCTCCAACAAGGGTTGCGACCAAGCTAAGAAAGATAAGTACGACTGCTGGTTTAGCAAGACGTGCGCTCATAGAGAGTTACATTAATCTTTTCTAGTTTGAACGCCACCAGATGTCATCACAATCGGCTCAAGACCTCCGACATTTGATGGGGCGGGAAATGTCATCACAGGTTCGCCCTTAAGTGCGCCCTTCATAAATGCTGTCCAGATACGTGCCGGGAAAGTTCCGCCGGTGACAGAGGTCAATCCGCCGATACCGTTAAGGGATTCCGATGCCGAATCTCTAAAGAGAGCAACTGAGGCAGATAGTTGTGGTGTGTATGCGGCAAACCAGGCAGAGGCATTTGATTGTGAAGTTCCCGTCTTGCCAGCAGCGGGGCGGCCAAGTGAAAGTGCCGCGGCACCTGTTCCACCATTTACTACGCTCTTGAGCGCATACGTCAGATCAGCCATTACCTCTTGAGAGAAAACTTCTTGTGTCTGTGGCGTTGCTTCATAGAGCACGCCTTTATTTGGTCCTGTAACGGATGCGACCAAGAATGGCTTGGCATAGACACCTTGAGCTGCAAAAGTAGCGTAGGCGTTAGCGACATCGATCACGCGAGGAGATGCCACACCTAATACAACAGATGGTGTTGCAATCATCGCAACGTCCTCCGGAATACCTGCTCTACGCGCAGCATCCACAACTTTATCCATGCCGGCTTTCATACCGAGTGGAACAAAGATCGTGTTGACTGAATGTTGGGTTGCAGTAAGAAGGTCGAGTTGACCCCACCCTTCATCGCCATAATTACTGACAGTGTACGGTTTACCAAGATCATCAAATATTTGTGGTGAATCACCATTCCACATAGATGTCAGTGGGATTCCTGCTTCAAGGGCGGCGATAAGTGCAAATGGTTTAAATGTTGAACCTGCTAAAGCAATTGATTGTGTTGCATCGTTGAGTTGGCGCTCTAAGTAATCCCGGCCACCATAAAGTGCAACGATTTCACCGGTTCCTGGGCGAATAGCAACAAGGCCAATACGTAGGTTTTCTGGAGCTTTCTTTGGATAGAACTTAGTAACTGCATCAACAGCCGATTGTTGAGCTCTCTCCACGAGTGTTGTGCGAATGACGAGTCCGCCCTCAAGTAACTGCTCCTCAGAGAATCCAAGTCGACCTAAATCTCTCTGTACTTGTGAAATGACATGACCTTTTGGCCCGCTCAAAGTTCCTGATGTCACGCGAGGTGCAACGACTGGAAACTTTGCTTTATCGACCTGTTCTTGGGTGATCCAACCTTCGTTGAACATTCCATCAATAACATATTGGAATCGGTTCTCAAGGCGAACACCATTCTCTTCGGAGAGTGATGGATCGTAATAACCCGGCGAGCGCAAGATACTTGCGATCACTGCAGTCTGCGAGAGTGTTAATTGATCAACATTGCGATTGAAATATTGTTGCGATGCTGTTTGAACACCGTAGGAGCCGCGCCCAAAGTAAATGGTATTGAGATAATTTTCAAAGATTTGATCTTTTGATAGGGCATTCTCTAACTTCATCGCAATGACAAGTTCTTTAATTTTTCGTTCAATGGTTCGGCTTGAGGTAAGAAATGCCGTCTTGGCATATTGCTGAGTAATGGTTGATCCACCTTCACCATTGAGGCTTCCAGATTTCAAATTATTTATAAGTGCGCGAGCAATACCTGTCACGCTAAATGCCTGGTTGGAGTAAAACTTTCTATCTTCTGCAGCCAGCACAGCGTTACGCATATTTATCGGAATCTGCGCGATAGGTAGAATTTGGCGGTTCTGTGTTCCAATACGGCCGATCTCATCACCATTGGAATATTGAATGATCGTCGCCTGACTGTTGACGTAGGCATTTGGATCAGGGATCGAGACAGAGAACCAGGCAAAGGCGAAGAGGGTAGAGCCTGCAATAAAGCCGAATCCGCCCAGAAAGATCGTGGTGCGAAATAAACGGCGACGCAGAACTGAACTATCCATTCTTATAGGTTACCTGTCTTCTACTCATCTTCGAGCGTCCGAACTTTTCTCGGCGGTTTACGGGTGATGCCATCGCCTAAAATAAAGGTAGAGCAGAGGTGATTCCATGAACATCCACGGCAAACCTCAACAACATAGACAGAGAATTCACCGAACTCGCGCTCCATCGACGCTAACTCTTCAGGGGATTTAATTCGACCTGAGAATTGTCCGAGTTGATCGCCAAATGTGTAGCGAATTTCAACGAGCTCTAACTTTTTACATACTGGACACTTTCTATCCACTTTCTCACCGTGATATTTCGCAGCGCGCATCAAATACGGATCCGCATCACACGCATCAACCACTCCACGGAAAAGGCCCATGAGTGTTGCGCGCTTATCGAGGGTGTAGTCGATATAGGCGCGCAGCGAACGCAGGGTAAGTGTTGTAGCCACATGCGAAGAATAATCGCTTCTGAGTTACTACGCTTGCCCAGTGGCGGTTAACCAGTGAGCGTTAAAGAGATTCTCTTCGACCGAAAATTTATACGGCTGCTCCGTATTCGTTGGACGGGCCAGCTCACCGATGGAATATTTCAAAGCGCCCTCGCCTCATTCGTCCTTTTCTCACCAGAGCGCCAAGCAGATGCGATGAGCGCTGCTCTCGCCTTTGCTCTTGTATTGGTTCCATATTCCATTGTTGGACCTTTTGTCGGAACAATCCTCGATCGCTTCTCGCGTCAACGTGCACTCTTCTTTGCGAATATGACTCGCGCAATTACTTTGGCGATTATTGCACTCCTGATTTTTCAAGGGCAAACAGGTATTGAGATGACAGTCTTTGTACTCATTGCTTTTGGAGTCAACAGATTAATTCTTGCTGGTTTATCTGCTGGTCTGCCTCTTGTTATTTCTCGTCAACATCTCATCTCTGCAAATGCGCTGGCTGTGACCGGTGGATCTGTATGGGTTGTACTCGGTGGTGGAATTGGATTAGGCGTTCGCAAAATTCTGGATTCAATGACTTCAGCCGATAATGCAGATGCAATCATTATCTCTATCGCCGTCTGCGGATACTTGGGTGCAGCGCTCTTTGCATCGTTGCTACGCCGCGATGAGATTGGTCCACTTCCACATGAAATTGTTAAGGCATCTTTCACACAAGGGTTAAAGGAGATGCGAGAAGGAGTACGTTTCCTTGAAGATCATGTTGATGCAGCTCGCGGCATTGCAGCGATCGCAATTCAACGAGGTGGACTCACTGCACTGACGTTGATGACTTTAGTTCTCGAGCGGAATAAATTTAATGATCCGCTTGATACTGAAGCTGGGTTAGCTGGTGTTACTTTTATGATTGTTACCGCAGCAGTGGGCTTTGTTGCTGGCGCAATTCTGGCCCCGTATGGGGTTCGTAAGGTGGGAAGACATCGCTGGATTCGATTGGCGATGGCTGCAGCATCGGTCAGTGTTATAGCTCTCGCTATCGCTCGCACGCCATTAACACTTGCGCTCACTGCATTCTTTACCGCTCTATGTGGGCAGAGCGTGAAGGTGACAAATGATGCGCTCGTGCAATCAAAGATCGATGACATCTTCCGCGGGCGTGTATTTGCTGTCTATGACGTTGTCGTTAACTTTGCCATTGTCTTTGGCGGATTACTCGCTGCCTTCTTACTTCCAACAAATGGTGATACGTGGACACTTCCTACTGTTATTGGGGTTGGTTATCTCGCAACGTCACTGATCATCCTTCGCCCCTCTAAATTTTTTATCCGTTCCGAGTAGCCCACCACTGCATGAGGTGCTCAGTCGCTATCTCTTTACCAAGTGGTCCTTGATCCATACGAAGTTCAAGTAGGAAATCAAGTGCGCGACCGACATCTGCTCCAGGCTTTATCCCAAGTAGTTGCATGACCTCTGCGCCATCAAGATCGGGGCGAATCTTTGATAGTTCCTCTTGCTCCATCAAAACTTCGATGCGTGCTTCAAGACCGTCATATGTTGCAGCTAAGCGAGCTGCTTTACGTGCATTTCGTGTGGTGCAATCCGCGCGAGTAAGTACATGCAGGTGTGTGAGTAATTCGCCCGCATCACGCACATATCTGCGCACCGCAGAGTCAGTCCACTCGCCGTCACCGTATCCGTGAAAGCGCAGATGCAAAGCAATAAGTGTTTCGACCTCGTCAATAATTTCATTACTAAACCGCAGCGCTTTCAATCTACTTTTTGCAAGGCGTGCACCAACTACTTCGTGGTGATGGAAAGAGACTCCGCCACCTTCAAGGAGAGCGCGGGTCTTTGGTTTTCCGATGTCATGCAATAACGCAGCGAGGCGAATCACAAGGTTAGGGCCACCTAAGCGATCTTCGAGTGCGATTGCTTGCTCAAGCACTGTAATTGAATGTTCGTAGACATCTTTGTGGTGATGGTGTTCATCGACCTCAAGTTGTAACTTTGGAATCTCCGGAATGGTGAAATCGGCAAGACCTGTCTCAACTAAAATCGTAATACCTGTGCGTGGTTGTGGAGACATTAACAGTTTTGTAATTTCATCACGGATACGTTCGGCCGAGATAATCTCTAACCGTTTAGCCATATCTTTCATCGCAACAATAACTTCTGGTGCAATCTCAAAATTCAGTTGGCTTGCAAAGCGCGCTGCACGCAACATACGAAGTGGGTCATCGCTAAATGAATCTTCTGGGTTTCCTGGTGTTCGCAATACCTTCTTTGCTAAATCAACAAGTCCATCAAATGGATCTATAAATACAGGTTTGTCACCTGTGAGCTCTAGCGCCATTGAGTTAACTGTGAAATCGCGACGTGAAAGATCGCCTTCGATCGAAGTTCCATAGGTGACATCTGGTTTCCGTGATTCACTGCTATAGCTTTCGCTACGATATGTAGTTACTTCAACAGTTGTCTCTCCACGTTGGGCTGCAACAGTTCCAAATTCAATTCCTGTATCCCAGACACTGTCTGCCCATTTCTGCAGAATCTTTTTTGTCTCAAGTGGTGGAGCACTCGTTGTGAAATCGAGATCGTTTCCAAGTCTTCCTAAAAGTGCATCGCGTACTGGTCCACCAACGAGAGCGAGAGTAAATCCCTTTTCCTTAAAGGCAGCAGCAAGTGAACTCGCTAGCGGAGCGCGCTCAACCAG
>CANESA010000017.1 GCA_947440735.1 Candidatus Nanopelagicaceae bacterium | reverse complement strand
GATTGCAACACTCGGAAATGCATTTAATGAAATGGCAACATCAATTCAAGCTCAAATCAGTAGGCTAGAAAATCTCTCGCAAGTGCAGCAACGTTTTGTCTCAGATGTTTCTCATGAGCTTAGAACTCCACTCACAACCCTGCGTATGGCCTCTGATGTGATTTACGGTCATCGCGAAAATTTTGATCCAGTAATTGCCCGAAGCGCAGAGCTCTTACTCGCGCAGATTGACCGCTTTGAAAAGCTTCTCCAAGAACTCTTGGAGGTAAGTAGATTTGATGCAGAAGTTGCAGTTCTAGAACCAACCGATTTTGAATTTATCGCTCTTGTGCGCCGCTGTGTGGCAGATCTTGGAGTCATTCTTGACTCTCCAGATTCTCAAATTTCAGTTGTCACACCGAAGACACCGGTCCATATTCGTGCAGACTTTAGGCGCGTAGAGCGCATTATGCGCAATTTGATTTCAAATGCGCTCGACCATTCTGATGGAAAGCCGATCGAGATTGAATGTGTTGAGACGCTGACTGAAGTTGCAGTAAGTGTGCGCGATCATGGAGAAGGAATGGAAGAGGTGTCATTAACGCGTGTCTTCGATCGATTCTGGCGGGCTGATCCATCACGAGCTCGCACACGGGGTGGGACAGGTTTGGGACTCTCCATCGCCCTCGAAGATGCCAGACTTCATAATGGAGAACTCGATGCGTGGGGCGCACCTGGTGACGGTGCAAATTTCGTTCTTACTTTGCCTCGAATAGCGGGCAATGAAATCTCCGGAAGACCTCTTCCGATTAATCCACATAAGAAAAGTGAAGTTCAGATCGAAACTATTTAGCCAGTAAAGATCATCTCTGTGATCTCATTACATGCGCTATCAGAATTGATTTTTCCTTCACGATGTCTTGGCTGCCGTCAGCTTGGTATAGGAATCTGTTCACAGTGTCGAGCCTCATGGCATCCCCATATTTACCGAACTTCTATCTCTGCAGAAGGTTTTTCTTTTCCTGTTTATTCAGCCGTTGCTTATTCAGCCGTTGCTCAGAAAGTATTACTTGGCGCAAAAGAAAGTGCACTTCACGATGCTGATCGGTTGATTCATCAAGCGTTCTCACATAGTTTGTCTTATTTTTATAGCGAAGTTGGAATAGCCGACCTAGTTCCTATTCCTTCAAGAAAGGCAAATACACGCAAGCGAGGCCGTGATTTTATTCTGGAAGAAACGAACGCACTTGCTCGAAGTCCTCACGTTCAAGTCCGAGCAATTTTGAGCCATTCACGAAAAGTGAAAGATCAAACAACCCTTAACTCTCAATCACGAGAGAATAATCTCAGCCAATCAATGAGATGCGCGAACCGAGAAGATTCGTCGAATATTCCCGTCATTCTCATCGATGATTTAGTTACATCAGGGGCGACCCTGCGCGAGGCGGGTAGAGCCCTTCATAGAGGCGGATATACGGTAATTGGCGCTGTTACTGCCTGCGTTGCCAAACCCCTACGATATACCCAGTGACGAGTGAGGGAAGTTCGCCCGTCAAGTTGTCTCATGTCGGCAGTCTCTGAAAGGTTTGTGGATGTCAACGATTCTTGATCGGATTATGCGCGCGGGTGAAGGAAAGATTCTTCGCCACCTCTCAAAGATTGCTACAGAAGTTAACTCCTTTGAAGCATCAATCGTGCCATTATCAGATGAAGCACTTCGCGCAAAAACCCAAGAATTTAAAACTCGCCTTGCGCAAGGTGAAGATCTCGATGACTTACTCCCAGAAGCTTTCGCAGTTGTTCGCGAAGCAGCCAAGCGCACGCTAGGTCAGCGTCATTACGACGTTCAGCTCATGGGTGGCGCTGCAATGCACATGGGAAATATCGCTGAGATGAAAACCGGTGAAGGTAAGACTCTTGTTGCAACACTTCCATCTTATTTGAACGCTCTAGCCGGTAAAGGTGTTCACGTTGTTACAACAAATGATTACTTAGCAGAGCGCGATAGCGAATGGATGGGACGTATCCATCGCTTCCTGGGTCTAACCGTAGGCGTCATCGTCAATAGCATGTCACCATCTGAGCGTCGCGAGGCCTATAACTGCGATGTTACCTATGGAACAAATAACGAATTCGGATTTGATTATCTTCGCGACAACATGTCTTGGAGCTTGGAAGATTGCGTACAACGAGATCACTTCTTTGCTGTAGTAGATGAAGTTGACTCAATTCTTATTGACGAAGCACGAACACCACTGATCATTAGTGGCCCTGCTGATAAAGCGACGAAGTGGTATGTAGAATTTTCAAATATCGTCAATCAACTCGGACGCGATACTCATTATGAAGTTGATGAAAAGAAGAAGACGATCGCAGTTATCGAGGCAGGGGTTACTAAGGTTGAACAGCTTCTAGGGATTGAAAACCTCTATGAAGCGGCAAATACGACGCTTATCGGATACCTCAATAATGCTGTCCGCGCGAAGGAACTTTTCAAGCGCGATAAGGATTATGTAGTCATGAATGGTGAGCTTCTCATCGTTGATGAACATACTGGTCGCATGCTTTCAGGGCGTCGCTACAGTGATGGTTTACACCAAGCACTTGAAGCAAAAGAGCGTATTGAGATCAAGGACGAAAACCAGACACTTGCAACTATTACATTGCAGAACTACTTCCGTCTCTACTCAAAGATTTCAGGCATGACCGGTACTGCGATGACAGAGGCTTCTGAATTTCATCAGATCTACAAACTTGGCGTTGTACCAATTCCTACAAATCGCCCTATGCAACGTATTGATGCTGCTGATCTAGTCTACAAATCGGAATCCGGAAAGTTTATTGCTGTCGCTCAAGACATTGTTGAACGTCATCGCAAGGGCCAGCCTGTCTTGGTGGGTACTGTCAGCGTTGAGAAATCTGAAGAACTCTCTGCGGTGTTAAAGAAAAATGGCATTCCTCACGAGGTTCTCAACGCAAAGCACCACGAGCGTGAAGCAATGATCATTGCTCGTGCCGGTGTTAAGGGTGCTGTCACAGTTGCGACAAATATGGCAGGACGCGGTACCGACATTATGCTTGGCGGTAATCCTGAATTTATGGCCGACTTTGAATTACAACGTCGTGGAATTTCGCCTGTAGAAAATGCAGCAGAGTATGAAGCTGGTTGGCCGATAGAGCTAGCAAAGCAGAAGGCTGCCGTTGAATCAGGTCACGAAGAAGTTGTCTCCCTTGGCGGTCTCTACGTTCTTGGAACAGAGCGTCATGAATCACGCCGTATCGATAACCAGCTTCGTGGTCGATCAGGTCGCCAAGGCGATCCTGGTGAATCACGTTTCTACCTCTCTCTACAAGATGATTTGATGCGTCGATTCAATTCGGGAATGGTTGAACGCTTCTTATCTGCAGCTGGACTCCCAGATGATGCACCGATCGAGTCAAAGATGGTCAGCAACGCGATTAAATCTGCACAGACACAGGTTGAGGCACAGAATTTTGAAATCCGAAAGAATGTTCTTAAGTATGACGATGTCATGAATCGCCAGCGTGGTGTTATTTATGGAGAGCGTCGCTTAGTTCTTGAGGGTGAAGATATTTCTACACAGGTAGGACAGTTCTTGGCAGAGACAATTCAGGCTTATGTCGATGCAGCCACTGCTGAGGGTTTTGCAGAGGATTGGGATCTAGAAAAACTCTGGACAGCTCTCCGCCTCATATACCCAGTTTCGCTCACAGTTGATGGACTTATCTCTGACGTTGGATCTGTAGGCGGCCTTGATGCTGAGTTCTTAGCTGCGCGAATTATTGAAGATGCAGAAGCAGCGTATGTAAAGCGTGAGAGTGAACTTGGCTCTGAAGTCATGCGCGAACTTGAGCGCAAGGTGCTCTTATCTGTTCTCGATCGCAAGTGGCGTGAACATCTCTATGAGATGGATTATCTCCAAGAAGGTATTGGTCTTCGAGCGATGGCTCAACGTGATCCACTTGTTGAATACCAACGCGAGGGTTATGAACTCTTTGCAGCGATGATGGATGCGATTAAGGAAGAACTTGCAAGTCTTGTCTTTAACGTGCAGGTAAGTGTTGAAGATGGCAAGAAGGTTTCAGCTCCATCGATTGATGCAAAACCTGCTCAAGTAAGTGCGCTCTCTTACACAGCTGCAGATGAAACTGGAGTTGTCACAAAGAATGAAGTGACACGTAATGCTCCTTGCCCTTGCGGTTCAGGCAAGAAGTACAAGCGCTGCCATGGTGCTGCTTAACTTTTAAAGCAGATCTAGCTCGGTGCATAACCAGCGGCCATCAACGCCCTCAAAGCGAATGACGATGGCACGCAATCTTTCACCGAAGCGCACAGTGATTGTTGATTCACAGATTCCATCGAGTGGCTCACTTTGGTGAATTGTTCGCACTCTGCCGACCTCTTTTTGAGATCCCGTCTTTCTAATTAACTCGTTATAAATTACTCGATGACAGCGCGCCATTAATTGTGCAGGTTGTCGCCTTCCGGCCCAGATCTCAAGGAGCGCTACGACAAAAGTCATCGTCCATGCATGTAACTCAGGTAGTTCATCTGCTGAAGTCGGTTCAGGACAATCATCGCAATCAAAGTCCTCTCCAGAATGTGAAGGAACTAGGTAGAGCTTCGCCTTTTGAGTGGGAAGAGGTGGCAGAGGTTCAAACCGTGGTGAATCTGGATAAAGATCGAGAATCGGATGGCTCCATAGCGCCTGATCTTCGCTACTGGCAGTTAATGTGTAATTGGTGTTTGAGTAAATTGTCATTGCGCCAGCATTGCTAGCCGGTACTGTGCTTCCATCAGTTGCAAGGTTGGTTCTCTTTCAACCTAAAGGTTGACTGTGCATGAACGACAGCAAAGATGTGGGTAATAGCGTTTGCTCCACCCTTATGTCACATCAGCTAAATACCTCACTCTCATTGAAATCACCTCGAGTCATCGTTGCCGGCGTTCTCTTCCTAGCCGCATTGCTCTCATCATTTGCTTTTGCAGCACTCTCTGACCGCAGCTCTGGATATTGGGTTGTCTCACACCCCGTCGCAGCTGGATCTCTACTCACATCTGGAGATTTAGAACTTATCGATGCTTCCCTTGTTGGTAATCGAGATCTCTATATGGCTGAAGATCTATCACCGATTGGATCAACGACAACGAGATATATCGCAGGAGGTGAGTTTGTTGCAACGAGTGCTGTCACTGAAGATCTTCAGGAATTTGATGCTGAGCAAGTACCACTGAATATCTCAGCTTCAGATATTCCAGCAACGATAGAGATAGGTGAGCCAATAAGTATTTATTGGGTTCCAGAGCCGCAAGATAGTCAGAGTCTGAGCACTCCAGAACTCCTACTGACAGGGATATTTCTTCGATCTATCGATCGCAAAAGTTCTAACTTCGGAAACGGGCTGGCAATCACAGTCTCGGTTGATAATTCACAGGTCCAAAGACTCCTTGCAGGAACATCAAACGGAAGATTGGTAATTGTTAAATCAAATGGCTGAACTCAACGTCATCACAGCAATCAAAGATCCTGAGTTTGAGGCGATGGTCGCTGGAACGCTCTTCTCTCATGGATGGAGCGTTATCTTTCGAGCGCTAGATGTACTCTCCTTGCAGAGTTTTCTTACGACTTCTACTCAACCCAAGCCGTTACTTATCTTCTCGAGCGATGTTCAGGATTTGGATTCGAAGACACTTACAACTCTTTCACCATACTTGGATCGAGCGATAGGCTTTCTCGCCTCTCATCGGAGTGAAGCAATTGATGGGTATCTCACTCGGCCGAGAGATGAGATTGAATTATTGGCCATGATTCGTTCGCCTCACAGGGCCCCCATGCTGAGATCGGTAGGTACGCATCAGATCCCATCTCGCTGCAGGATGATCGCACTTACGGGAGTAAATCATGGTGAGGGTGTGACGCTGACAGCGCTCAATCTTGCTATCGAACTTACACTCATTGGTAAGAAAGTTTTACTCGTTGATGCTCATCACCAGATGCCAGCTATCGCGACAGTTTTGGGGGAGCGGCATGCGAATAAGGATGTTCTCAAGGAAGTAAGTCCAGCGCTACAAATCTTTGAAATTACTCGCCACAATGCATCCCATGCAGTTGAGCTGATCCTCGATGCAAGCCTGAACGTAGATTTCATTCTCATTGATCTTGCTCTTATGGTTTATTCCGAACCTTCGTTGATTGATCGAAGGTGGGAGAGCGCTTTTTCAACATGGGTATTAGAGGCCGCAGATGATGTCTGGATTTTTTCTTCACCACGTGTTGTGAGTTCACGTGCACTACGCCAGATCACAACGGTGCTGCCTCAAATGACTATTCGTGGGCGAATTACCTTTCTCTTAACACAACGTATCCCCGGCAAAAAGGGAGATGAGCAGGAAGAGAAATTTCTCTCCGTTGTCTCCCCAACACAACCTCATGCGCTACGAATACTTCCACTTGACCTCAGAGGTATCAGCGCTGCTGCCCAAGATCGCTCAATTCTGATCGAGAGTAATTCCAGAGGCTTACTTCGACGATCACTTGCAGCGATAGCGCTCGAACTTACTCAATAGCCTCACACCTTGTACCCTTAGCAATATGCGCAGCTATGTAGGAGTTTCAATTGATGAGCTCGAGGCTCTCCTTTCAAGCACATCAATCTCAGTTCCTGCTCTCTTTGCTCCCACTTCAGAATTTATTGCCACCCATTCAGAACTTGGTGAAGAAGAGCACGAGTACATACTCTCGATGTTGGCAGCTGAAGAATCACTTGAACTCCGCGAAGGTGGACAAGGTTATGTCCTTGCAGTTGAGGTGCCAGATTCGCTCATTAATGAGATGGGTGCAGATAGCATCTCAATCGATTCGCCAATCGCACTTGAATGGATCCCCTGCATCTTCCTTGTCTCACCAGATGGTGAAGATCTGACCTGGTTTGCCATTCAAGAAATTGCTTCTATGTTGCCTAGTTGGAGAAAGTAATGCCAACTATCGAAGAATTTATCCAGGGAAAGAGCCCACTGACTCCACCCCAAATTTATCGCCTCCGTGAGCTCGTTGCAGATTGGCAGTTGCTCTCAGATCTTTCATTTGCTGACCTGATTTTGTGGGTTCCGCTTCGCAAAGATATGAAGAGTTGGCCAACGGGATATGTCGCAATCGCACATATTCGTCCTATGACGGCTGCAACAGTCTTCGCGCACGATGTATTGGGTGAGGAGATTCGCTGGGGTCAGCGCCCACACATTGATCAAGCTCTATCGAGTGCAGAAATTATTCGTGACACGGTTCCTGAAAAAGTTGGCGACCTCTTAATTAAAGAAGAGACAACACCTGTTCTCTATGAAGGTGAAGTGATTGCCGTAATTTCTCGCCACCGAGATTCAGAGCTCATGCGTCAACCTTCTCGTCTAGAACTTAACTATCGTGAAATTGCTCATCAGCTCTATCGCATGGCCGCTGAAGGAAATTTTCCTTACGAACATGCAAATTCATTTTTCGATCCAGCACCGCGAGTGGGAGATGGGTTGCTACGTTTAGATATCAACGGAGTGATTACATATGCAAGCCCCAACGCGAGATCCGCATTTAGCCGATTGAGTTGGAATAGCGCTCTTGAAGGTCAGTTATTGACAGAGGTTGCAGAGCAAATTGCATCACCTCAAAGCCAAGCTCACGAAGAAGCTCTGCGAGTACAACTCTCCGGTCGAGCGATCAGGCGAGTTGAGATGGAAAATAGTGGAGGAACGATTGAGCTACTTGTTCTCCCACTTACTCAAGGCAGTGATCGCATCGGCGCGTTAGTCCTTCTACAGAATGTGACTGAACTGAGGAGACGTGAGCGCGAACTCGTTACCAAAGATGCGACTATTCGTGAGATCCATCATCGCGTAAAGAATAATTTGCAGACAGTATCTGCCCTACTTCGTCTACAGGCTCGTCGGATCGATGATCCTGCAGCTAGCGCTGCACTCAATGAAGCGGTTCGCCGAATTGCCTCTATCGCTCTTGTGCATGAAACGCTCTCATCCGGCACCGATGCATCCGTTGCATTTGATGATGTTCTCGATCGCTTAGTCTCGCACTCACTTGATTTGAGCTCGCGGATGAATGAATTAGTTATCACTCGAAGTGGCCAATTAGGATCACTCGACCCCGCGATCGCAACTCCCTTATCCCTTGTCGTCACTGAGCTCATTCACAACGCTTTGGAGCATGGTTTAGAACATGGAGGAAGTTCACTAGAGATTTTCCTTGAGCGAAGTGAGGGTGTTGCCCACATTTCAATTATTGATAACGGGGTGGGCCTGCCTGAAGGATTTGATCTCACGACTTCATCTAATTTAGGTCTACAAATTGTGCGAACCCTGACAGAAAATGAACTCAAGGGCCAATTAGTTTTAGAATCAACAGAACGTGGAACTACTGCTCGACTTACCTTCCCGATCTAGCGCATATTAAGTAGCGCATATTAAGTAGGGCAGATTAATTATGTGGATCCATGGTGCGAGCACGATTTCGAGCTGCACGTCGCTTGAGTGCACGACGCTCATCTTCTGAAAGTCCGCCCCATACTCCAGCATCCTGTCCGCTTTCTAGAGCCCATGAGAGACAGGCTTCCCGCACGATGCAACGGTGACAGACTTTCTTCGCCTCTTCGATCTGAGTGATCGCAGGGCCAGTGTTACCGACTGGAAAGAAGAGTTCAGGGTCTTCATCGCGGCATGCTGATTGATGACGCCAATCCATGATCTCTCCTTTACAAATGCGCGCTGCCATACGATGTGAATTCATCTGGCGGAGCGCATATTCTCTCGCGAATAACTGGCATGCACAAGAACATATGGAAAAAGATTATAAAATTTGGCGTGATATAGATCGCGCTTGACTATTACATAGTCGAGTGCCCCCGACAGGAATCGAACCTGTGCACCCGCCTCCGGAGGGCGGTGCTCTATCCCCTGAGCTACGGGGGCGCAGGTATCCCTAGTTTACGTGAAGAAAGTTCTCCCCATCCATGAAAGACTTCATCCATGAGCGCTACACACGAGATTGCATATTTTGCTACCGGCTGTTTCTGGGGAGCTGAGCGTAGATTCTGGATGCTCGATGGCGTCATTGAGACTTCAGTCGGCTATATGGGTGGGAGAACTTCCTCACCGAGTTACGAGCAGGTCTGCACAGGTTCAACTGGTCACGCCGAAATGGTCGCAGTCACCTTTGATTCAGCACTTATTTCTTATGATCGGTTACT
>CANESA010000016.1 GCA_947440735.1 Candidatus Nanopelagicaceae bacterium | reverse complement strand
TCAAAGTTAATATCTTCTTCTTTATCTTTATGTGGCTACGCGCAACTCTTCCACGTCTTCGTTACGACCAGTTCATGAAGTTTGGCTGGAAGGTATTGATTCCAGTATCTCTTCTTTGGATTCTCATCGTTGCAACTTTGCGTGTAATTCAACAACAAGGTGCATCACGCATTGTCATCGTTGCATTTGCTGTGGGACTTGTCTTAGTCGGAAGTGCGGTGAGCTCTCTCTTTGAGCGGAGTAAAAAGAAATCTGACGAGCCACTTCCCGAAGGTGAATCCCCAGATTTCCCAATCCCATCTCTTCCAGGTGTTTCATCATTCAACGCTTCAACTCAGTCAGGAGATAAGAGTGAGTAACCCCATCGAGCCAAAGAAATTAGGGACCCCTGCCAACGTTGACGATGTTCCATTCGTCGAAGTAGATCAGCCGGGTCCAGGATCACTCTTTCAACAAGCAAAGGGATTCTGGGTCACCTTTAGCTCTATCTTTAAGAAGAACCTCACAGTTGCCTACCCTGATGTAAAGGCACCTACAGAGGAACGTTTTCACGGACGCCACCAACTCAACCGTCACGCAGATGGCTTAGAGAAATGTATTGGATGCGAACTCTGTGCATGGGCATGTCCTGCCGATGCGATCTTTGTTGAAGGTGCTGATAACACTCCAGAGAATCAGATGTCACCTGGAGAGCGTTATGGAAAGGTGTATCAGATTAATTATCTGCGTTGTGTTTTCTGCGGTCTCTGCATCGAAGCATGTCCAACACGCGCTCTCACAATGACAAATGAGTATGAATTGGCTGATACTTCACGTGAAAAGTTAATCTTTGAAAAAGAAGATTTACTTGCACCTTTGCGCGCTGGAATGCTCCAACCTCCACACCCAATGTATCCAGGTATGACTGATACAAATTATTACAACGGCGATGTAACAACTGCTCACCCTTCACAAGAAGGGGGCAGTAAGTAATGTTAGAAATTGCCACACCCGAAGCGATTTTATTCTGGGCACTTGCTCCACTTTCAGTGGTGTCAGCTCTCGGAATGCTTCTTGTAAAGAAGGCGGTCCACTCAGCGCTATTACTTGCTTGGGTAATGATCACTTTGGCGATTTTCTATATTGCTCAGGAAGCTCTCTTCCTTGGAATTGTTCAGATCGTTGTCTACACAGGCGCAGTCATGATGCTCTTCCTCTTTATCTTGATGTTGGTTGGCGTCGATGCATCAGATTCTCTCGTTGAGACAATTAAGGGTCTGCGTTGGATTGCAATCACAGCAGCTGTTGGATTCGGTGGATTGATGATTGCCCTCATTGGCCGAGCAACTATGGGCCGCTCTTTCGTTGGCTTAGAGCTAGCAAATGCTGATGGAAATGTTGAAGGAATTGCCATCCTGCTATTTTCAGATTACGTCTTCCCATTCGAAGTTATTTCAGCGCTTCTGATTACAGCAGCACTCGGTGCGATGGTCTTAGCTCACCATCAGCGCACAAATCACCGACCATCACAACGCGAGCAAGCAATTGCACGTTTTCGTACCGGTTCATTAGGTGATGCTGCCGGACTTCCAGGTCCAGGTGTGTACGCCCTTCACAATGCAGTTGATGTCCCAGCACTTCTTCCAGATGGAACACCTGCACCAACGTCGATCTCTGCAACGCTTAAGGCACGTGGTGATGTTATTGAATCTGCAAACTTCCAACTCGATAATGTCGATCCAACAGTTAAAGAGGAGAGGTAAGTGAATCCTTATAACTACCTCTACCTCGCCGCCCTTCTCTTTACAATCGGAGCAGTTGGCGTTGTCGTTCGCCGCAACGCAATTGTCGTTTTCATGTGCATTGAACTTATGCTCAACGCCGCGAACCTCACTCTTGTCACTTTCTCTCGACTTAATGGAAATCTCAACGGTCAAGTCGTTGCATTCTTTACGATGGTCGTTGCAGCGTGCGAAGTTGTTGTTGGTCTAGCAATCATCGTGGCGATTTATCGTTCACGCCGCTCAGCATCGATCGATGATGCTAGTTTGTTGAAGCGATAACTATGGTTACCTCAAGCTCACTCGTTTACCTCATCGGACTTCCACTATTTGGTGCTGTATTCCTTCTTCTTATGGGTCGCAAAGCCGATAAGTGGGGACACCTGTTGGCAACTGCAATGTCTGCGGGCTCATTCGCACTCGGTGTAGCGCACTTCCTTGCAATGACTAATCGCGCCGCTGAAGATCGTCCACTCACTCAGACCCTGTTCTCATGGATCAAGGTTGGAGATTTCGATGTAGATGCAGCTCTCTTGCTTGATCAGCTCTCCATCTGTTTCGTTCTATTGATTTCAGGCGTTGGAACGCTGATTCATATCTACTCAATTTCATATATGGCAGAAGATAAAGACCGCCGTCGCTTCTTTGCCTACCTCAACCTCTTTATTGCAGCGATGCTCCTCTTAGTTCTCGGTAATTCATATCTCAACCTTTATGTAGGTTGGGAAGGCGTAGGACTTGCTTCATACCTACTTATTGGATTCTGGAATCAGAAGCCGGCATATGCCACCGCTTCAAAGAAAGCATTTGTGATGAACCGTGTAGGAGATATGGGATTGTCATTTGCAATCATGATCGCCTTCGCCACCATGGGAACAGTTTCATTTGACGGTGTGAAGGAAGCGGCAGAACGTGCCGGTACACCAGCACTGACAGCTATGGGAATTATGTTGCTTGTTGCAGCCGTTGGTAAATCTGCACAATTCCCATTACAGGCGTGGCTGGGAGATGCGATGGCTGGCCCGACTCCAGTATCAGCTCTTATCCACGCGGCGACAATGGTGACAGCAGGTGTTTACCTCATCGTTCGTTCTAACTTTGTATTTGATGCAGCACCAACAGCACAACTTCTTGTTGTGATCGTTGGAGCAATCACTCTCATCTTCGGTGCAATTATTGGTATGGCTAAAGATGACATCAAGAAAGCACTTGCAGCCTCAACGATGTCACAGATTGGTTACATGATTTTGGGTGCAGGCCTTGGCCCAGCAGGTTATGCATTTGCAATCATGCACTTACTTACACACGGATTCTTTAAAGCTGGAATGTTCCTTGGTGCAGGCTCTGTGATGCACGGCATGAATGATGAAGTAAATATGCGCAAATATGGTGCGCTTCGTAAATTTATGCCGATTACATTTATTACCTTTGGGCTTGGTTATCTTGCAATCATTGGTGTTCCGCCATTTGCTGGTTTCTACTCTAAGGATGCGATCATCGCCGAGGCATTTAATTCGGGTGGAATAAAGGGAGTGCTGCTTGGAAGCGTCACTCTTCTGGGAGCGGCAATTACAGCTTTCTATATGACTCGAGTGATGGTCATGACATTTACCAGTAAGGCTCGCTGGGATGAGGAAGCTCATCCACATGAATCACCAGCTCTGATGTGGCTGCCTATGGTGATCCTCTCAATCGGATCTGTCAGTTCTGGACTTCTTCTCTACCGCGGTGACGCTCTGAAAAATTGGCTCTATCCACTCTTTGATCAACATAAAGAGCATGAGGAGCTACTCCCACACAGCGTTGTCACTATTTTGGCGATAACGATGGTTGTTATCGGCGTCACTGTCGCGCTCTTAAAGTATCAATTTAAAGATGTCGCTGCAGTTGCTCCCACAGATGTTTCGTGGGCTACTCGCGCTGCTCGTAATGATCTTGGACAGGACGCCTTCAACGAGGCGGTCTTCATGCGTCCAGGACAAGTGATTACTCGCGGCCTAATCACCGTTGATGAAGTAGTAATCGATGGAGCAGTACATGGAGTTGGAGCAATGGCAGTGGGATCTGGTTCAACCTTACGTCGTACTCAATCTGGATATGTTCGCTCCTATGCAGCACTCATTCTTGTTGGAGCACTCGCTCTGCTCACAGCGATCTGGGTGGTGACTCAATAATGAAACTCACACTCACAATCATCATGCTTCTTCCGCTGTTGGGCGCACTCATCATCGCAGCGATGCCTGCAGCAAAGACAACCCTTGTGAAGCAGATTGCCTTAGCGACAACGATTGTTGTTGCGATCACCACCATCGTTAAAGCACTCGGCTTTGATACGCAAAATACTGCGCTTCAATTTAGACAGAGCTACTCATGGATTCCATCTTTTGCAATTAACTGGGGGCTGGGCGTAGATGGAATTGCCCTCGTTCTCATTTTAATGTCAGTGATTCTTGCCCCTGTTGTGATTCTGGCCGGCTGGAATGAATCCGAAGGTGGCCGTTGGGGAGTTAAGACTTTCTACATTTTGATTTTAGTTCTTGAGACAATGATGATCGGCGTATTTGCCGCAACTGATCTCTTCCTCTTCTATGTCTTCTTCGAAGCGATGCTTATCCCTGTCTACTTCCTCATCGGTGGTTATGGCAGCGGAGAGCGTGCAGCTGCGGCTGTGAAGTTCCTTCTCTACAGCCTCTTTGGTGGACTCTTGATGCTCGCTTCAATCATCGGCCTCTATGTGATCTCAGGAAATAACGGTGGTCATACATTTGATATCACCGCACTTTCTGAGCTTCATACATCGATGAGCAGTACTACTCAGAACATTCTCTTCTTAGGATTCTTTATCGCTTTTGCAATCAAAGCTCCGCTCTGGCCATTCCATACATGGCTGCCGGATGCAGCAAAGAGTGCAACGGCAGGTACCTCTGTTCTTCTCTTAGGTGTGCTCGATAAGGTCGGAACCTACGGAATGATCCGTTTCTGTCTCTCGATCTTTCCTGATGCGACCAAGACATTTACACCGTTGATTATTGTTCTTTCACTGATATCAATTCTCTACGGAGCATTCTTGGCTATCGGTGCAAAAGATATTAAGCGCCTTATTGCCTACACATCGATCTCGCACTTTGGTTTCATCACACTTGGCATTTTTGCGATGACAACACAAGCTCAGAGCGGTGCAACCCTTTACATGTTTAACCACGCCTTCTCAACTGCTGCGCTCTTCTTGGTTGCAGGGTGGATGGCAACGCGTCGTGGATCTTCAACAATTGCAGATTTCGGTGGCTTGCAACGAATTACACCGATCATGGCATGGAGCTTCTTTATTGCAGGAATGTCGAGCTTGGCGCTACCGGGACTCTCGAGTTTCGTCAGTGAATTCCTCGTTCTTGTAGGTACATATACGCGTTATCCAGTCGCAGCGATTCTCGCTACCTTCGGAATTGTTCTTGCAGCTCTCTATATTTTGATTCCTGTACAGCGTGCACTCCATGGACCGACAACTCCAGGCAATGAGAATCTTAAGGATCTGAACCTTCGCGAGAAGGTTGCGATTGCTCCGGTCATTGCGATCATCGTCGTTCTAGGTTTCTATCCAGCACCGCTACTCAACGTCATTAATCCTGCAGCAGCACAAGTTGTAAGCCAGATGGGCTATAGCGATCCTGCACCGACAATGAATGGAGGAAAGTAAATGGTTACATTTACAGCCCCAGTTCTTAACTATGGAATTTTGGCCCCGATCCTCATTGTTCTAGCTGGAGCACTTATTGGTGTTCTTGTGGAAGCTTTTGCGCCACGTAAGTCACGGAGCTCATCTCAACTCTTTATCGCTGTTCTCACTCTTGTATTTGCCCTCGTTGCACTCTTTCGTACGCGTGGGGTCTATTCAGCAAAAGCTGCAATGTCATCGGTCACCTTCGATGGCGCTGGCTTCCTCTTGCAGGGGAGCATCCTTGTTATTTCTCTGATTGCCATCTTGCTTCTTGCAGATAGCGATAAATTTGCAGCAGCTCCAACAGCTGTGCCAGGTTCAGATGAAGAGCGCCAAGCGCAAGCAGCAAATATTCGCGTGACAGAGATTTATCCTCTGACACTCTTTGCAATCGCTGGAATGTTGCTCTTTCCAGTTGCTACCGATCTCATCACGCTCTTTGTGGCGCTTGAAGTTCTCTCATTGCCACTGTATTTGATGGCAGGCCTTGCTCGTCGTCGTCGCCTCGCTTCACAAGAGGCAGCGCTGAAGTACTTCCTGCTCGGCGCATTTGCATCGGCTTTCTTCCTCTTTGGAGTGGCCTACCTATACGGATATTCAGATTCAATTACCTTTGCAGGTATTGCTTCGGCAATTTCTGGAGGATCAGCAAATGATGTATTCCTTCTTATCGGAATCTCTTTTGTTAGCGTTGGTCTTCTCTTTAAAGTAGGCGCAGTCCCATTCCACTCATGGACTCCTGATGTCTACCAAGGCTCACCGACTGCAGTGACCGCGTTTATGGCAGCTGCAACAAAGGTTGCCGCCTTCGGTGCAATGTTGCGTATCTTCTACGTAGCATTCGCTGGAGATGTCTGGCAGTGGCGTCCACTCCTGACAACAATCGCACTCATCACAATGGTCTTTGGTTCACTCGTTGCAATCTCACAGCGTGATGTCAAGCGAATGCTCGCTTACTCATCTATTGCACATGCGGGCTTCTTGCTTTCAGGTGTTATCGCGCTCAACAAGGCTGGACTTGATGCCTCAATCTTCTACCTCTTTGCATACGGTATTGCCACAGTTGGAGCATTTGCGATTGTTTCACTTGTCACCGACTCATCGGGTGAAGTGACAGATCTCAATCGTTGGGCAGGCCTTGGCAAAAGATCTCCATGGATCGCTTCATCATTTGCATTCCTTCTTCTCGCTTTCGCTGGAATTCCGCTGACAAGTGGATTTGTTGGAAAGTTCTCCATCTTCTCAGCAGCATATGAGAGTGGAAATACAGCAATTCTCATTACCGGTGTACTTTCATCAGCAATCGCAGCGTTTTTCTACATTCGCGTGATCGTTCTTATGTTCTTCAAGGATTCAGTTGATGATGGAACAAGCATTGTGATTCCATCAATTTATACCCGAATTTCAATTATCGCTTCTGTCGCGATCACCGTGATACTTGGAGTATTTCCAGCACCTGTACTTGATTACATCGCCCAGAACGCGTCCTTCCTTCGCTAATGCCTTCATTTGGAATTCCCGATCTCTCGCCAGCACTTGAGGCAGATCTTGCCGTACGTATGGCAGAGGTCGAGGTTCTCTTACGTAAGCAGATCGGTGGAAATTACCCGCTCGTTGTCGAGACTTCACGCCATCTTGTTGAGGCGGGTGGAAAACGGTTACGTCCATTATTGACTCTGATTACTTCTCACTTTGGAAACCCTGCAGCTCCAGGCATTGTTGAAGCTGCCGTCGTCTGCGAACTGACACATGTTGCAACTCTCTATCACGATGATGTGATGGATGAGGCGCCACTTCGTCGTGGGGTAGAAAGTGCCAATAATCGTTGGGGAAATACCGTTGCCATCCTTACCGGAGATTACCTCTTTGCACGCACCTCGGATCTTTTGGCCGACCTTGGCCCAGCAGCAGTTCATCTACAAGCGCAAACTTTTGAACGCCTTGTCATTGGACAGATCATGGAGACTCAAGGACCTGCAGATGGTGAGGATCCACTTGCACATTATCTAAGAGTCGTTAGCGACAAGACGGGTTCACTGATTGCAGCGAGTGCACAATTTGGTGCGATGCTTGCTGGCGCACCAAAAGAAAATATTGATGCTGTGGCAATCTTTGGAGAAAAAATTGGTGTGACCTTCCAGTTAGCCGATGATGTCATTGATATTGCCAGCGATTCGGAAGAATCAGGTAAGACGCCAGGAACCGACCTTAAAGAAGGTGTTCCTACTCTTGTAACGCTTAATGTCATGAAATCAACACGCGCCGAAGATAGAGAGCTGCAACGCTTGCTCTCAGCTCCGATTGCTGATCAGAAGATTGTAAACCAAGTACTCAAAGAGCTACGCAAGCATCCAGCACTTGAACAATCACGTGAGCAACTCTTGGCAATTGCAAAGGAAGCACGAACTCTGCTGGGCCCACTACCGGTGAACGATGCAACAGGCGCGCTCTTCTCACTATGCGATGCTGTGATCGACCGTTCTGCTTGATCTTATTAGATCTAAGGCAAGACTCATCAGAGCAACCCAGATAATAAGAAAACCTGCCCATCTCGCTGCTGGCATATCTTCGTGGTAGTACCAGACACCAATACAGAACTGAATTGTTGGTGTGATGTATTGCAAGAGGCCGACAAGTGTCAATGGAAGTCGGTTGGTAGAACCATTAAATAAGAGAAGCGGGATTGCAGTCACTGCGCCTCCGCCAATGAGTAGAAATGTCAGTGTGAGTGAATGAGAAAATTGGCCTTCTCCGCGGTTACCTAGCCAGATGAGATATCCGAGGTAGAAACCACTGGAGAGAAGAGTTTCAATCGAGAGCCCTTCAAGTGCGCCTAAACCAAGTTGTTTCTTCACTAATCCGTAGCTTCCCCACGAGAGAGCTAAGCCGAGTGCGATCCAAGGAAGGCGACCGTAATCAATGGTGAGTACTGCGACACCGATTGTTGCAATACCAACTGCCAGCCACTGCAAGGGGCGCATCTTCTCTTTCAAGACGATTACGCCAGTTGCGATAACAACGAGCGGATTGATGAAGTAACCAAGAGAAGCTTCAATCACATGACCGGTATTGGCGGCATAAATGTAGATGATCCAATTGATCGAGATCAGGATCGAACTAAGAAAGAGGCCTGCAACAATTTTGGGGCGCTTTAAGAGTGCGAGCGTTGATTTGAGTGTCTTTGTAAGAGCGAGAATGATGAAACAGAAAACCAGAGTCCAGACCGCACGATGAGAGACAATCTCTAGAGGATCAGCAGGTTTAAGCAGTGGCCAATAGATAGGAAAGAGCCCCCACAGTGTGTAAGCGCTGACTCCAAAGAGTAGGCCAAGGCTTCGAACCTTCGCCTTATTTTCAACCATTATTATCTAAAGTTCACAAACTGAACTGCGAAGTCCCATTTTCCATCTTTGATCATTGCAATTGCATCCTGCAGATCATCGCGACTCTTACTTGTGACGCGCAATTCATCGCCCTGAATCGCACTCTTGACCGACTTAGGACCTTCATCGCGTAAGAATTTCGCGATCTTCTTGGCATTCTCGGTAGAGATCCCCTCCTTGAGAGGACAAGAGATCTTATAAATCTTTCCAGATAACTGTGGCTCACTTGGATCAATATGCTTGAGTGAGACTCCACGTTTAATTAACTTATCCTTCACAACATCCAGCGTTGCCTTCGCGCGCTCTTCTGTATCAGCTTCGATATTAATCTTTTCGCCGACCATCTCAATTTTTGCGCCAGTGTTTTTGAAGTCGAAGCGAGTATCAATTTCGCGAATCGCCTGATTGATTGCGTTATCGAGCTCCATACGATCAATCTTGGAAACTACGTCAAAACTGGAATCTGCCACAGGAAGTTCCTCTGCTTTCTTGCTATCGGACTAAGGAATTCTCTTCTAGAATCTCTTGCGCCTGCGCTGGTGTTGGATATGAAGATTGAGTGCCAAGTCTAGTGACACTATCGGATGCACAAGAGCATCCCAGCGCGATGGCCCGCTCTTCGGCGAGACCCAATGCTAAGCCGACGGCAAAAGCGCCTACAAAAGCATCTCCTGCCCCAGTTGTATCGATAGCTGTGACCTTTGGGGCGCTCACTCGATGAACTTTTCCATCCTGGGTTGTAAATGCAGCACCCTTGTCACCAAGAGTTACTGCGAATCTCGTATTCAAAGTGGCAGAGAGTTCAAGAATAATTTGATCACTAGTTGGCTCTAAACCTTGCGGATGCATTCCTGCGAATTCACTTTCATTCGGAATAATCCAATCGCACTCTGCAATTAATTCTTGTGAGATTGGTGCAAATGGAGCGGGATTGAGAATCGTAATTGCGCCATATTTATGGGC
>CANESA010000015.1 GCA_947440735.1 Candidatus Nanopelagicaceae bacterium | reverse complement strand
TAAGCACAATGTCGTAGGCATAAGCCAGAGCGTTGGCAGGATCTTTGGAAAAGCTCTTCGCAAACTCTGGCTTAGGACCAGTAAATGGATGGTGGACAGCAGTCCATCCTCCGTTATCGGTGGGTTCGAACATTGGAGCATCTACAACCCATAAGAATTTCCATGCACCTTCTTCAATCAAGTTACATCTCTTACCAATTTCAAGACGGACGGCACCAAGAAGTGCTTGAGAAGATGCGCGATCACCCGCTGCAAAGAAGATCGCGTCCCCATTTTTTGCACCAACTACAGATGCGATACCAGCCTGCTCTTCAGGAGAAATATTTTTTGATACCGGCCCTCCGAGAGTGCCATCCTCATTGAGCAGAATATAAGCAAGACCCTTTGCTCCACGTGCCTTAGCCCAGTCTTGCCATGCATCTAATTCACGACGAGGCGAGCCTGCTCCCCCGGGCATAACAACAGCACCAACATACTCAGCCTGAAAAACTCTAAAGGGAGTCTTTGCAAAGAATTCAGTGACTTCAACAAGTTCATTACCGAAACGTAGATCTGGCTTATCTGAACCAAAACGATTCATCGCATCTTTATAGGTCATGTGTGGAATAGGTGTTGGGATTGTGTAATTAACGCTATCTTTCCAAACATCTACGAGAATTTTTTCTGCGACAGCAATGATGTCTGCCTGATCGATAAATGACATTTCAATATCGAGCTGTGTAAATTCAGGTTGACGATCTGCACGGAAATCTTCATCACGGAAACAACGTGCAATCTGGTAGTAACGCTCCATGCCTGCAACCATCAACAATTGCTTGAATAGTTGTGGTGACTGGGGCAAGGCATACCAGCTACCAGGCTGTAGACGCACCGGCACTAAAAAGTCGCGCGCACCTTCAGGTGTAGAGCGCGTCAAATAAGGGGTTTCAATTTCGAGAAAATCAAGGTTATCCATTGCGCGCCGGATCGCTGAAGTAACCCGGGAGCGAAGTCGAAGGTTTGATGCTGGTCCTTCTCGGCGTAGATCGAGGTAGCGATAGCGAAGTCTTACCTCTTCTGAGATTTCAGATTCAACTCCGGGGTCGACAGGGAAAGGAAGAGGAGCAGATTCGCTCAATACTGTAATTGCATCACCCATTACCTCAACTGCACCGGTAGGAAGCGTGAGGTTTTCGTTGCCTGATGGGCGCGCAACTACTTCACCTGTAATCGCTAAACACCATTCAGCGCGAAGTGATCCAGCCAAAATTTCATCACGGATAACAACTTGAACAGAACCTGTCGCATCACGTAGATCGATAAATGCAACGCCACCATGATCGCGACGACGGGCTACCCAACCCGCGAGTGTGACTGTCTGACCCGCGTGACTGGCACGAAGGGATCCGGCATCATGGGTACGAATCATTACTTTCAACTACTTTCTATCAAATTGCTATCTGTGCGCGGAAAGAGCTTTTCCTAGTTCGCTCATCTTAACCGAGGATAGTTCGCCATCTTTCATTCGCTTGAGCTCGACAGAACCGGAAGATAACTCGGTCTCCCCCAGAACTATCGCAAATGCACTGCCTGACTTATCCGCAGCCTTCATTGCACCCTTCAGAGCACGATCGCCAAAGGCTATCTCGACCTTAAATCCGCTCTGTCGGAGATCTTGGGCAATAGAGAGAGCCCTCTCTTTTGCAGGATGACCTAAAGGAATGATGAAGAGATCGCTCGCAAATTGATGTGGAGCCAAAACACCTTCAGCCTCTGCCGCCAAGAGAATGCGATCGACTCCCAATCCAAACCCAATTCCTGAAAGATCTGCGCCACCTAAAGTCTCCATGAGACCGTCATAACGCCCGCCGCCACCTATTCCAGATTGCGCACCAAGATCTTCATGGATGAATTCGAAAGTTGTACCAGTGTAATAATCAAGACCACGAACCATGCGAGGGTTGAGTGTGTATGTAATCCCCAGCGCATCCAAGTAACTGCAGACATGAGCGAAATTCTCGCGCGATGCATCAGAGAGATAATCCATCAACAAAGGTGCAGTAGACATTTTGCTTCGGACCTCTTCGCGCTTATCGTCGAAGAGTCGCAAAGGATTGATCGCAGCCCGCGCCTGTGTCGCCTCATCAAGATCGAGGGTCTTTAGGAATGCAACGAGATCGACCTTATGCGCCGCTCGAGATGCCGCATCTCCGAGTGAGGTGAGCTCGAGACGATACTTCTTCAAGCCAATATTCTTAAAAGCTGTATCTGCTAGGGCAATAATCTCTGCATCAATGGCGGGATCGTCGAGACCAATTGATTCAACTCCTACTTGATAGAACTGGCGGTAGCGCCCAGCCTGAGGACGCTCTGCTCGAAAGTAAGCACCGGAGTAAAAAACCTTTACCGGTAGCTGACCGCGATCGAGTGAATGTTCAATGACGGCACGCATCACGCCAGCCGTTCCTTCAGGGCGCAAGGTAATCGATCTTCCACCTCGATCTTCAAAGGTGTACATCTCTTTACTTACTACATCGGTAGATTCACCGACCCCGCGGGAGAAGAGATTTGTATCTTCAAATACCGGCAACTCCATGAGTTGATATCCAGCAGATTTAGCTGGGCCAATCAGCTGGTCGCGAATCCACTCAAAGCTGGCAGAACGTGGCGGAACATATTCGCTGACACCTTTGGGTGCATGTAATTGTTCGCGCTTCATGAACGCAATTCTTTCAGATAAGGATTGGTTCTGCGCTCATATTCGATCGTGGTGTCTGGTCCATGTCCCGGTAGCACGCGCAAGTGATCTCCGAGAGGGACGATTTTGGTCGTCAATGTGCGCACCATTGCTTCTTGTGACCCGGTGGGTTGATCTGTGCGTCCAATCGAGCCTGCAAAGAGAACGTCGCCACTAATGAGAACTTCATCATTAACGGTAAACATCAGCGATCCAGCGGTGTGTCCAGGAGCATGAATAGCTGTGATATCCAAACCGATGGCCTCGAACTTTTGATTATTTCGCAACTCGAGCACCTGAGACGGTTCACTCCATGTCATGCCACTTATCGACGATGCGAATTCTTTTCCAAGGAGCAATTCTGGATGGAGCAATGCTTTGCGATCTTCACTATGGATGTAAGCAGGAATTCCATAACCATCGGCTAAAGGAATAACTGAGAAGGTATGGTCGAGATGTCCATGTGTCAGCAAAACCGCAACCGGCTTTAGCCCTTCCTCTTCAATGATCATCTCTATCTCTGCACTGATATCTGGCATGCCAGGATCAACGATGATGCACTCAGAACCTTTTTCAGAAGCTAATACCCAACAATTTGTCGCAAACATCGGGGCGGGATGGACTCGAATCAGCATCTCTCACCCCCGAGCTCAGATTTCTCACGCTCAATTTTTGAGGCGGTAGTAAGACAGGGTACCTTTGTCCTCCCACCATCACTTGCATTAACGAAGGCATTACTGCCGACGCGCTGAAAGGAAAACTCATGAGCGAACAGAATCCACTTCCATCCCAGGTCATTCCACAAGTAAGTGCAGCATCTGCACTCATTGGAGATCCTTCACAATTCGGTCGAGTTGGCGAAGATGGAACCGTATATGTCCGCACAGCAGCCGGCGAAAAAGCAGTGGGTTCATATCCAGGTAAGAGCGCTGAAGAAGCGTTGGCATATTTTGTCCGTAAATTTGAAGCGTTGGCATCCGAAGTTGCTTTAACAGCTGCCCGCATAACATCAGGAGCGATGGTTCCAGATGATGCATATGAAGCAGTTAAGAAGCTACGTCAGCAAGTACGCGAGCTCAATGGTGTTGGAGATCTTGATGCACTTGCAGCATCTGTTGAACAGATCGAACCTCTTATCGAGGGTCATCGCGAAAAGTTTGAGGCAAAGAAGCAGGCCGAAGCGGAGGCGAAAGCGGCTCGACGTGAGCAGGTACTCGTCGAAAAGGAAAAGATTGTTGCCGAATCTGAATCTCTCGCACTTTCTGAAAATTGGAAGGTAACTGGCGAACGCCTTAAGACACTTCTTGAAGAGTGGAAGAGCGCACCTCGCCTCGACAAAAAAGCCGATGCTGATCTATGGAAGCGTTTTTCAGCCTCACGTAATAAGTTTGATAAGCGTCGTCGCACTCACTTTGCCTCACTTGAAGCAACAGCCTCAGTCGTCTCAGCGGCAAAGGTTGCAATAGTCGAAGAAGCCGAGAAGTTGGCTACCTCTACTGATTGGGTTGCTACCGCTCGTCGCTTTAAGGTCCTCATGGACTCCTGGAAAGCTGCCGGTCGCGGTAAGCCTAAGGACGATGCCAAGTTCTGGAGCCGTTTTAAGACCGCTCAAGATGCATTCTTTGCTGCCAAGAACGCCGATCTAGAAAAGCGCGAAGTTTCTATGACAGCTAACCTTGAAAAGCGTGAAGCTCTCCTTCCAAAGATTGAAGCACTCCTGCCATTTACAGATGTCAAAATCGCTAAAAATGAGTTCCGTGAATTAATGCGCGAGTGGGAGAAGATCGGTATTACTCCTCGCGACAAGCGTGCCGCCATGGATGCACGAGTACATGCAGTAGAGAGCGCTATCAAGGCTGCCGAATCTGAATTGTGGCGGAAGAGCGATCCTGCAGCAAAAGCTCGTGCTGCTGATGTTGTAGCCCAACTGTCAGCTGCGATTGAAAATTATGAAGCAGTTGCTGCTAAAGCTAAGGCTGCAGGTAATGAGAAGAAAGCTAAGGAAGCTGCTGAATCCGCCGAGGCGCGCAAGGTATGGCTTGCTGAAGCTCAGAAGAGTCTGGCTGAATTTAGCTAATTACTAATTGCGGTAGACGTCATAGACGCCTTCGACGCTTCGAACTGCAGTAAGTACTGAATCTAAGTGGGTGGCATCTGCCATCTCGAAGGTGAATTTTGAAATTGCCACACGATCCTTGGATGTAGTTACCGATGCACTCAAGATATTTACATGTTGCTCCGAGAGTGCACGAGTTACATCTGCAAGCAGACGCGCTCGATCAAGTGCTTCAACCTGGATGTTTACTAAGAATAGTGAGCCAGCCCCAGCCAACCATCGCACCTTTACAATTCGCTCAGATTGATTACTCCGTAAATCATCGCTATTAACGCAATCGCTACGGTGTACTGAGACTCCACTTCCTTTAGTGATGAATCCGAGAATTTCATCTCCTGGTACAGGGGTGCAGCAACGCGCCAACTTAACAAGCACATCCCCCACTCCCTCAACCTCGATCGAAGTACTTGACCTGCGAGTTGTTGGAACTCCAGTTGGAATGTTTTCAATCGTCTCTTCTGGGTGAGAATCTTCACCGCCCATAGCTGAAACAAGTTTTTCGATAATCGATGCCGCAGATACATGGCCATCACCAACTGCGCTATAGAGCGCATCAATATCCGGATAGCGTAGATCGTGTGCAAGTTCTAGTAGCGCGTGACCCGCAAATATCTTTTGTAGAGGTAGACCTGCTTTACGCATCTGTCGCGCGATAGATTCACGACCAGCATCGATTGCTTCTTCCCGGCGCTCCTTTGAAAACCACGCCTTAATCTTTGAGCGAGCTCGCGGGCTTTTAACGAAGTTGAGCCAATCTCGACTTGGACTAGCAGTAAGTGACTTATTTGTTACTACCTCAACGACATCGCCATTAGTGAGTTTTGTTTCAAGCGGAACAAGACGTCCATTTACCTTCGCACCAGCGCACCGGTTTCCGACATCGGTATGCACTGAATATGCAAAATCCACAGGAGTAGATCCACCAGGAAGTGCAATCACACTCCCCTTCGGCGTGAAGACGAAAACTTCAGGACTTCCAAGATCGAATCGGAGAGCTTCTAGAAATTCTGAAGGATCTTCAGTCTCTTTCTGCCAATCGTGCAATTGTTTGAGCCAGAGCATCTCAGGGGTATGCGCACCAGACTCCCCACCTTCTTTATATTTCCAGTGAGCGGCGATACCGAATTCGGCGCGAGAGTGCATTTCATAGGTACGAATCTGAATCTCAACTGCCTTGCCGCTGGGGCCAATAACTGTCGTATGCAGTGACTGATAGAGATTAAATTTCGGCATCGCGATGTAATCTTTGAATCGTCCAGGAACTGGGCTCCAGCGTGCGTGTATTGAACCAAGCACTGCATAGCAGTCGCGAACATCGTTGACCAGAACGCGGATTCCAACCAGATCATAAATGTCGTTGAACTCACGTCCTCGAACCACCATCTTCTGATAGACGCTAAAGAAATGCTTCTGTCGTCCCGACACTGTTGCTTCGATCAAATCATGAGCTAAATCGATATTTACAGCATCAATAACTTCTTGAGTGAGCGCTTGGCGTGCTGGATTTCGCTCTGCAACCAGACGAGAGATCTCGGCAAATTTCTTTGGCTCAAGAACTTCAAAACTCAAATCTTCGAGCTCCCATTTCAGCGCATTCATACCTAAACGGTGTGCAAGAGGCGCGTAGATGTCCAGAGTCTCGCGAGCTTTACGCAGCGCGCTCTCAGGAGAGACGAATTTCCAGGTTCTAGCGTTGTGGAGTCGGTCCGCCAGCTTGATTACTAGTACACGAATATCGCGAGACATTGCGATAACCATCTTGCGAACAGTCTCTGCCTCTGCCGTTGGACCGTACGTTAATTTGTCCAACTTTGTTACACCGTCAACGAGCGCAGCGATCTGATCTCCGAAATCACTTCGCAATTGATCTAGCGAATACGGCGTATCTTCAACGGTGTCATGCAAAAGTGAGGCGATGATCGACTCTTGATCAAGTCCTAGATCAATCAGTATCTGGGTAACCTCAACGGGATGGGTAATGTAATCCTCACCTGATTTACGCGTCTGCCCAATGTGAGCGGTGCGAGCGACAACAAATGCTCGCTCAACCTCTGCTACATCAGCCTGCGGATGATGTTCTTGCAGCCCAGTAATAAGGGGCTTGAGAAGAGCATCCATCGGAGGTATTTCTACTTACGGCCTTTGCGCTTTGGCTGATTGCGAGGTCCACGTCGGTCAGTCACTGTCGCTGTAGCAACCTGTACTGAACCTGAAGTTGAAGCTGAATTAACAACTGCTGATCCGCGAGCCTGAACACGCTTTGCAAGAGCAATCATCGCTGGCTCTTTCTCGCGAAGTTGTGCAAGGACAGGGGGTGCAATAAAGATAGATGAATAGGCTCCTACGAGCATGCCGATGAAGAGTGCAAGTGAGAGATCTTTTAGTGTTCCAGCACCCAATAGTCCTGCGCCAACAAATAGAATCGATCCCACTGGAATCAACGCAATTACTGATGTGTTGATTGAACGCACGAGGGTTTGATTTACAGCAAGGTTTGTCGCTTGTGTATAGGTCTGCTTGCTCGTTGAAGTGATTGAGCGGGTGTTCTCACGCACCTTATCGAAAACAACCACGGTGTCATAGAGCGAATAACCTAAAATTGTGAGGAAGCCGATCACCGTCGCAGGCGTCACATCGAATCCAACGAGGGCGTAAATTCCGACTGTAATGAAGACGTCGTGGACCACTGCAATGATCGCCGCGATCGCCATTTTTGGCTCAAAGGCCATCGCTAAGAAGAGCATGATGACAATCAAGAATGCGATCAAACCGTAGAGTGCTTTCTTGGTAATTTCCTTACCCCACGATGGACCAATGATCTGTGTGTCAATCGATTCAGCGCTGACACCAAAAGTTGAGACGATCACTGATTCGACCGCATCTGACTGCGCATTAGTAAGAGAACCTGTCTGTACGCGGATCTTGGTATCGCCAACTTTCTGCACAATAAGCTCGCTTGAAATTCCAGCGCCCTCAACAGCAGTTCTCGCCTCTTCGACTGTCGCAGTAGTTGATGTGAATGTATAGGCAGATCCACCCTTGAACTCAATGCCAAGGTGTAGGCCTTGCAGCGCCAAAGCACCAATAGATAGGAGTGTAAAGAGCGCTGAGACTACGTACCAACGTTTTGCATTTCCAACGATATTAAATGACGTTTCGCCCGTATAAAGTCGGCCGCCAAGACCCTTGATTGATGACATGTTATGCCTCCACGCTTGCTGTTGGGCGACTTACGCCAGAGCTCTTATCGGATACACCAGAGAAACGATGGCCCAAATTGAAGAACTTCAATTTCGCCATGAAAGTCATCAGTGGTTTTGTAAAGATATAAACAACGAGTAAGTCCACAAGGGTTGTTAATCCAAGTGTAAATGCGAAGCCTTGCACGCTGCCGACAGCGAAGAAGTAGAGGAGTGCTGCTGCGATGATTGAGACCGCATCTGCTACCAAGATCGTATGTCGAGCTTTAACCCATCCGCTTTCCACCGCCGATCGTAGCGATCGACCCTCACGAATTTCATCGCGAATGCGTTCGAAATAGACCACGAACGAGTCAGCTGTAATGCCTACCGCCACAATAATTCCGGCGATTCCCGCAAGTGTGAGAGTGAAGCCGATAGCTTCTCCCAAAACGACTACAAGGAGATAGATCATGAGAGCTGCTACCGCAAGTGATCCAGTAACCACGATACCGAGACCGCGGTAATAGAAGAATGAATAGATCGTAACCAGAATCAAACCAAGGGCTCCGGCCAGAAGACCAGCATCGAGTTGTTCAGAGCCAAGCGTTGGTGAAACTTGCTGAACTTCGCCACGATCGAAGGCCAGTGGAAGCGCTCCATACTTAAGAACATTCGCTAGATCCTGAGCTTCAATCTGTGTGAACGATCCTGTAATTTGAGCGGTACCGGACGGAATAGCCTCAGTGATGCGAGGAGATGATTGAACAATTCCGTCTAGAACAATGGCAACCTGATTCGTTGGCTCTGGCAAAGAAGTGACCCGCGCTGTCAGCTGACCAAATGCGCTCGTTCCTTCATTGTTAAATGTGAGTGAAACGCTCCATGCGCTACCTGCTTGAGTATCGATTCCTGCAGATGCCTTAGATATCTGACGACCTAGTACTTCAGCTGGCGCCAAGATGTACTTAGTTCCACCGTCTTTAGAACACGCAGTGATTGGAGAAGCAGGATCATCAGAACCTGTTCCCTGCAGGCTTTCGGCGCTTGTGCAATTGAGATTGGCAAAAGCTTGATTCACGGCCTCTGACACACCAGCGACGGGGGTTGCCACCGTTGATGTATCTGCCGATGCTGGAATTCCAAAACCGGATGCAAGCACCTGACGGAAACGAAGTTCTGCTGTCTGTCCAACAAGGTCAACCACACGTCGACCATTCTCTCCAGGAACTGAGATCACAATTTGGCGGTTTGTTCCGCTTCCTTGCGCAGTCACTTCACTCTCTGCAACACCTAATGAGTTCACACGCTGGCGAATAATCTCAACCGCTTGATCAATAGCCTCTGATGTCACTTGATTTCCAGCAGTGGATGCACGTGGCTGAAGCGTCACGCTTGTGCCTCCGCGAAGATCTAGGCCTAGACGGACCGATGTCGCGTCAGTGATCAGTGAGGTTGCCCCTAGCGAGATCAAAATCAGCGCAAGTATCGCCAAGGAACGCCCAGGACGGGCAGAACTCTTTACAACTTTATTAGGTGTGGACATAAGAGCAGAGTCTAGGCCACCAGAGGTGATGCTCCGATCAATCTGAGGAGGGATCAAAAAGGGTGGCAAGGCCGGGCGGCACGCTGCGACCCAAGTGGGTATAGCCCAAAGCAGTTGCTACTCGACCCCGAGAGGTACGAGCCATAAATCCATTTCGCACGAGGAAAGGTTCGGCCACTGATTCCACGGTTTCGGTCTCTTCACCTACTGCAATTGCTAGCGTTGAAAGTCCTACCGGTCCCCCATTAAATCGATCGATCAGGGCGATCAGAACAGAGCGGTCGAGGCGATCTAACCCTTGCTCATCCACTTCATAC
>CANESA010000014.1 GCA_947440735.1 Candidatus Nanopelagicaceae bacterium | reverse complement strand
GTGGGACGTCCTTGCGCAATGACTTGGCATCAACGGCATCGAGAATGTTCATTTTCTTCCTCAGGTTTCTTTTCTATCAGCGCCCGCTTCTTAGCTGCGCAGAAGGGCTATCTTGCCATACAAGGGGCCTTGAGCGTAAATCGGCTAGAACTCTACGCGTGCGAGCGCTTCCTGTAGCGCATCGAAGAGGCCAGGACCTGCCGCAACGGTCAACTTACGAGACCCATCCCCATCCCCAATACGAGCAAGGTGGGCAACCTGTCCGCCTGCTTCAGTGGCAACGAGAGCACCGGCGGCCCAATCCCACTCATGGAGGCCGCGCTCGAAGTAAGCATCAAGTGAGCCCATGCCAACATGACATAAATCCACCGCAGCCGATCCCATTCGCCGAATATCGCGAACACGAGGAAGAAGGGATGCAACCATTTCAATCTGTTCGGTGCGATGAGCAACATCGTAGGCAAATCCGGTGCCAATCAGTGCGCGATCGAGTGAGACATCAGATGTTGCGCGAATTTTCTCGCCATTATGGAAAGCGCCGCCGCCGCGGACTGCATGCCAAACCGAATTAATTGTCGGTGCATAGACAACACCTACGAGTGAGCCCTCATCATCTCGAGCTGCAACGCTGACATTCCATCCCGGTAATCCATAAAAATAATTCACTGTTCCATCCAGCGGATCGATAACCCATGTAATTCCTGATCTGCTTTCACGGGCCGCCCCTTCTTCACCGATAATTCCATCATCAGGACGGGCCGCAAGGATGCCCTCGACAATCAGCGCCTCTGCCTTTTTATCCATCTGTGTCGCGAAGTCAATTGCCACCGACTTTTCGGTCAGATCAAAGTGGGTTGGACGTTGCATCAGGAGTTGACCAGCTGCCTGCGCCACGGTGCGGGCCAGCGGAAGTAATTCTGAGGCGAGGCGAGAAGTCTCTGGGGTCATATCCGCACTTTATCGGTTATTCTGCGCAACATGAGTGAACTGCGGCTAACGGGTAAGAACCCTGAGGGCACCCATCTCACTCTCACCAACCCAATCGGCGAAGAATTCACCATTCGCATCAGCGACACATTGCGCGCTACCGTCAATCAGCCGCGCCTTGCTGCAGTTGCAGCCAGCGATGATGTTGAGACGATGAGTGTGAAAGAGATTCAGCGACGTCTTCGTTCAGGTGAAACGATGGATGCCATTGCTCGCGATGGTCACATCAGCGTTGAAAAAGTCGAACGTTTTGCTGGTCCAATCTTGCAAGAGCGCGTCTACATCTTGGATCAAGCTTTCGCTGTGGTCTTGCGCAAAGAGAGCGCTCGCGATCAAGAAACTTTTTACGATGTTGTGATTTCTCGTCTTGCTCCTATGGGCGTGGATAGCGATTCCCTTTCATGGAATACATGGCGCATCGATGATGGAACTTGGACGATTGATCTTTCCTATCCCAACCGCGATGGCCACGGAAGTGCAACGTGGAACTTTGATCTCAACCGCCGTTCAATTACTGCAACAAATGAGAATGCGCGATGGATGCTTGGTCAAGAGCCCGCACCTCGCACGCAAACTCCTGGGCTTGTTCATTCCGAACCATCTCACCCTTCACGAATTGTGGATTCGATCCCAACTTCAGAACCAGTTCGTGAGACTCCTCGACTTGTCGCAATCCGAGAAACTCCCCGTGAAGAAGATCGCGCTGAAGGCATAACAAGTCGGGCAAAAGTTCCTTCATGGGATGAAATTATGTTTGGGCGCCCTGCTGCGCCTGCAATACCTGCATCTGAATTGCCCGATAACGATCCGATTGATGACCTTGACGAGGATGACTTCAGTATCTAATTAAAGATAGGCGCGCGATAGAAGCGCAACCGTTGATTCAATCTCGCTGACTCCACCATGGTGGCCCACCATCGAACCTTCTTTATCTGCGCGCATCGGATCAAGTAAGACCAATCCCCCATGTGGAATAGCGATCAGATCTCCCATGCGATCGGATGCATCTGCAGTGACAACGGCGCCGAAGAGATGGCCTGCGATAGCTTCTTCTCGCGTATAGATCGTTGCACGGTCACCAAAGTAATCACGCCACTTACCTGCATAATCAAGGCGGGCAGATGGAGAATCGGCAGCATCGTCAAAATAGATATGACGTGCACGTGGCTCGCCCGCAATTGTTGTCACGCCATCCAGTAATGAGTTATCGGTGCCAAGGATTAACTTCTCTTCGACATTAATCATTCCGTGATCTGAGGTCAGCCAGATGCGAGTTCCACGAGGTAGCTTCATTACCAGTGCTGAAAGCAAGGCATCAATTCCAGTCAGCGCAGCAAGCCATTTATCTGATCCCACACCATCGCTATGACCGGCTGAATCAAGATCGTTAACGTAGAGATAGACAAAAGATGGCGTCGCCTTAAGCCCTGCCGCTGTCTTTTCAATCAGATCTGTTGGAATATTGGCACCGCTATAGGTTGCACCCCGAAATACTGCTTGTGTGAATCCGGTTGTCTCATACCTTTTGGCTGCAACGTGAGTGACTGAAATACCTGCTGCTTGTGCACGCTCAAATAAAGTTGGTAGCGGTTGCCAGATGGTGGGATCTACGCGCTCATCCCACTTGAGAGAATTAAGAATTCTTCCGCCGCTTCGAGGAACTCGCACTGTGTATCCCAACATTCCATGAGCACCAGGCAGTAGGCCTGTCATTAAAGTTGCAAGACTTGTTGCAGTTGTGGATGGAAAAGATGTTCTCAATGAAGCCGTGGCAGTAAGAGATGCAATCGTCGGAATTACGCTGGCATATTTTTCAATGACATCTGCGCCTAAACCATCAACGAGAAAGAGAAGTTCCCGTCCTGCAGGACTTTCCAGGATCTCCAGCCGATTCTCGGCATCGGCTAAGCCAAGGGAGGCAAAGATCGATGGCGTGATATCAGCTAAATGCACAGGTATATGTTCTCACGGGTATTGTTGCGGGCGTGAGTATTCATTATTCGGCAGAAGTAGCAGCAGCCCTGAAATCTGGCGCACCGATCGTTGCACTCGAATCAACAATCATCAGCCATGGGCTTCCACGTCCATCGAATTTGAGCGTTGCCATTGACGTTGAAGAGATTGTGCGCGCACATGGGGCAATTCCTGCAACGATAGCCATTCTCGATGGCAGCATCTGTGTAGGTCTTGAAGCCGCTCAGCTCAAGGAAATTGCAAACCGCGATGATATTGCTAAGGCATCGATCCGAGATCTAGCGATGGCTAGCGCACTCAAATCAAGTGCTGCGACAACTGTGGCGGCTACATCACATATTGCAGGTCTTGCCGGTATCAAAGTCTTTGCAACTGGAGGCCTCGGTGGTGTTCACCGCGGTGCCAACGAATCATTTGATGAGTCAGCAGATCTCGGAGCGTTAGGAAAGCTTGATATCGCAATTGTTTGTGCGGGAGTCAAATCAATTCTCGATGTTGGGGCCACACTCGAACGACTTGAAACACTTTCTATTGGTTTAGTTGGCTACAAGACCAATGCCTTCCCTGGTTTCTACCTCACCGACTCTGGATTCACTCTCGAGCATCGAGTAGATAGTGCGCAAGAGATCGCTGCAATTATTAAGGCCCGCCGCGAACTCAAAACAGATTCCACAGCCTTAGTTGTTGCAAATCCTGTTAAAGAAGAGATGGATCGCGCACGCCATGATGCAATTCTGACCAGTGGACTTGCTGCAGCCAGCGCTCAAGGAATTACCGGAAAAGCTGTTACACCTTTCTTGCTCGAGTATTTCCATACCGCAAGCCAAGGTGAGTCTCTGAAGGTGAATATCGACATCATTAAATCAAATAGCGCACTTGCTGCCGATATTGCAGTCGCTCTTACAAAGTAAAGTCCATGAGTATCAAGGTCTATTGCATCGGCGATCTCATGCTCGACATCGTCGCCCAGATTCCAACTACGCCACATGATCTCCGCTTAGGCAATGACACCCGCACTGTCATCTCTACTCACGGTGGTGGAGCTGGAGGCAATGTTGCATCGTGGCTAGCGGTGCTTGGTAACGATGTAACGATGGTGGGGCGAATTGGCAACGATGCCGCAGGCTCGGCAATTACCGCAGAATTTGACGCTCTCGGTATCTCGTACGGTGAAATCGTAAAAGAAGGTTTTCACACTGGCGTTGTGATCTGTTTAGTTGATCCATCAGGTGAACGCACAATGCTTGCAGATAACGGAGCTAACGCTGGCCTAGCAGTGAGCGATCTTCCTGCACTAGATGGAGTTGGCGCTGTCTATCTCACTGGATACGCACCGCTTGCTCCGCTCTCACGCGAAGGTGTTTTGGAGATGGTTCGCACCATCAATTCGCAGGGAATTCCAATCGTCTTCGATCCTGCAACTGTGGGTGGCATGCAAGGCGTTCCGGTAGAAGAGATTCTTTCGTGGTGTGCGCTCATGGATACAGTCATCATGAATGAAGAAGAAGCAATCTACTTAAGCGAATTGAGTGATTGTGAATCTGCACTCAATTTCTTCATTGAACGTACTCCTCGCGCCATTATTAAACGTGGATCTGCAGGTGCGATGGGCCTAGAGCGAGGCGGTCAGATCATCTCTGTCGCTGCTCACACATCGGCAGTAGTCGATACAACTGGTGCCGGAGATGCATTTGCCGCCGGTTTTATCGATGCATTCACAGGTCGTCGCGACTTTTCCTATGCAATGGAGCGAGCAAGTGCCGTTGCTGGCCACTGTGTTGCAATCGTCGGTGCTAGAGGGCGTGTAGGTACACAGATTTAGCCCCACCTCTTGGCACAATTCACGCCATGGCAACAACAAAGAAGACCACAGCAACTAAAGGCAAGAAGGCAGCGGCAGGACCAAAGCCTGGAGAATTTGCCGGCAAGATTGTTGATATCGATGTCTCTTCAGAGATGTCAGAGTCTTTCCTTGAATATGCGTACTCAGTTATTTATTCACGAGCACTTCCTGATGCACGCGATGGTCTTAAGCCTGTGCACCGTCGCATCTTGCACCAGATGGCAGATATGGGACTTCGTCCAGATCGCGGCCATGTAAAGAGCGCGCGTGTTGTCGGTGAAGTAATGGGTAAGTTGCACCCACACGGTGATGGCGCAATCTATGACGCACTCGTGCGTATGGCTCAATCATTTTCAATGCAACTCCCACTGATTGATGGCCACGGAAACTTTGGTTCACTCGATTCAGGTCCCGCTGCGATGCGTTACACAGAGGCTCGCTTAGCATCTGCAGCCCTTGCAATGGTCTCTGAATCAGATGAGAACACAGTCGACTTCGGCCCGAATTACGATGGACAACTTTCTGAGCCACTTGTACTTCCTGCTGCATATCCAAACTTGCTCGTAAACGGTGGCTCTGGAATCGCTGTTGGTATGGCGACAAATATGGCACCACATAACTTGGGTGAAGTAATTGCTGCGACAAAGTTCTTGATCGATAATCCAAAGGCGACGCTTAATCAATTGATGAAGCACATTCAGGCACCAGATTTTCCTACTGGCGGAGAGATCGTCGGCATTGAAGGTGTACGCGAGGCATATGCCACGGGTAAGGGATCCTTTAAAGTCCGCGCAACAGTTGAGATTTCAAAAGTTACATCACGCAAAATGGGAATTATCATCAAGGAGCTTCCATTTAATATCGGCCCAGAAAAGGTCGTTGAGCGCATTGCAGATCTTGCTAAAGCTAAGAAGATTCAAGGAATTTCAGACATCATCGACCTTACCGATGGCCAGACTGGTACCAACGTTGTTATCGAGCTCAAGAACGGCTTTGAACCTGAAGATGTTCTTGAAAAGCTCTACAAGTTAACTCCGATGGAAGATGCATTTGCCATCAACGCTGTTGCACTTGTGAAGGGTCGCCCGCAGACTTTGGGACTCAAAGAACTTCTTCAAGTCTTTATCGATCACCGCATCGACGTGGTTACGCGCCGATCTGAATTTAGAAAAGCGAAAGCATCTGCTCGATTATTGATGGTTGATGGTCTCCTCAAGGCAATCATCGATATTGATAAGGTCATCAAGATCATCCGTGGCAGCGACGATGCAACTGCTGCCAAAGCCTCATTGATCAAGGATTTCAAACTCAATGATGAACAAGCCACATATATCTTGGATATGCCCCTTCGTCGTTTGACCAAGATGAGCAAGCTGGAACTTGAAAGTGAACAGAAGGAACTCAAGAAAATCATCGCCGATCTCACCGCTCTGTTAAAGAGTGATGAGAACATCAGAGCGCTCATCTCAACAGAGCTCACAGCAGTTGCTAAGTCCTATGCAACTCCTCGACGTACACGTATTGGTGCATAAGAAAGCAATATAAGTATTCAATTTCGCACCTACTGCCACTGTGTGGGAGACTTACTCAAATGATCGCAACTACCGCCCTTGAGCTTCGCGCTGGGGCCAGACTCCTTGTTTCTGGGGTCAACGTTCGAATCAATCACGGAGATCGCATCGGCTTTGTTGGACGTAACGGTGCCGGCAAATCAACCCTTGCAAAAGTTCTAGCGGGTGAAACCCTTCCTGCAGGTGGGGCTGTACAACGCACCGGCAAGATCGGATATCTCCCCCAAGATCCACGCACTGGTGAAGATCAAGGAACCGTTATTGAGCGGATTCTCTCTGCGCGCGATTTAGATCAAATCGCAGCTCGCATGACCCAGGTTGAAGAAGAGATGGCAACAACTGAAGGTGCCGCACTCGAAAAGGCAATGGAGCGTTACACCCGCGTCGATGCTGAATTTCAAGCAGCCGGCGGCTATGCCGCAACTGCCGAGGCCGAAGCAATCGCAACCTCACTTGGCGTCTCTGAGGCGGTATTTGGAAATCAACTCGAAACTTTATCTGGCGGACAGCGCCGTCGTATTGAACTCGCGCGCATTCTCTTCTCTGGTGCTGAGACACTTTTGCTCGATGAGCCAACGAACCACTTAGATGCCGATTCCATTATTTGGTTGCGTAACTACCTCAGTACGTACTCAGGTGGCCTTGTCATCATCTCTCACGATGTAAACCTAATTGAGACAGTGGTTAATAAAGTCTTCTACATCGATGGCAACCGTAACGTCATCGATGTCTACAACTTGGGCTGGCGTCAATATCTCTTGCAGCGCGAACAAGATGAACATCGCCGTAAGAAAGAGCGCGCCAACGCCGAGAAGAAGGCTGAAATCTTGCAGAAGCAGGGCGAGAAGATGCGTGCTAAAGCTTCAAAGGCAACTGCTGCGCAAGGCATGTTACGTCGTGCCGAGAAACTTCGTTCTTCCCTTGATGATGTGCGCGTCAAAGATAAGGTTGCAAAGCTCCGCTTTCCTACCCCAGCTCCCTGTGGAAAGACTCCCCTATCTGGTGAAGAGCTGTCTAAAAACTACGGCTCCCTTGAAATCTTCACCGACGTTTCTTGCGTTATTGATAAGGGTTCTCGCGTTGTTATCTTGGGACTCAACGGCGCTGGCAAGACAACTCTTCTTAAGATTCTTGCTAACCAACTTGAATCAGATACTGGCAGAGTCGAACATGGCCACGGATTGAAACTTGGTTACTACGCCCAGGAACATGAAATGCTCGATTTCGAACGCACGATTCTAGAAAATATGATGTCTTCCAAAGATGACCTTCGTGAGCCTGAGGCACGTAACGTGCTTGGTTCATTCCTCTTCGTCGGAGACGATGTTCATAAGCCAGTCAAAGTACTTTCGGGTGGAGAGCGAACTCGTTTGGCCCTGGCTACTTTGGTGGTCTCTGCGGCAAATGTTCTCTTACTTGATGAGCCAACAAATAACTTAGATCCCGCATCTCGTGAGGAAATTTTGGGCGCTCTCGGTGAATATCAAGGCGCTGTGATCATGGTTTCACACGATGAAGGCGCTGTTCAGGCTCTCAAGCCAGAACGAGTGATCTTGTTACCTGATGGCGATGAAGATATTTGGAAAGACGAATACTTCGATCTCGTCGCAATCGACTAAGAGATACATATCACTTTTTTCACTCTGCGCTGTTTGTGAAGCCACGTTAAATTTGGCGAGTTACATACACAAACAACGGAGAGAATTTAATGAAGAAAGTTTTAGCAATTACCGCAATATTGCTCTTTCTTGGCAGCCAATCTGCTGAGGCAGCTACAAAGGTGACGGTAGTAAACAGTAAGAAGATTTCAGCAAAAAATGGACTCGTAACGTTAACGCTAACAAACCTTCCAAAGACTAATGGAATTTATATTTCCCAATGTATGGCCATTGAAGAGGGCAAGAAAAAGCCTTCAGCTTGCAATCCCGCAAAGGCTTCAAAGCTATGGATTTCAGATGTTCCGGCAGATATCGCGATGGGTGCTACATCAAGCAAAGGTAAGTTGACGATGAAAGTTGATAAGTACTTCACGAAGGGCGATTGTGTTCACACAAAGTGCGTTCTCTACGTAACTAATGACCACAACGCTCCATCTGACCGAAGTGAAGACCAGGCTATTCAATTCAAATTTAGTGGAATAAATCTCTTCTAAGGGCAAAGACTTCACTTCAAGGGCTGGGGCGAATCGCCTCAGCCCTTTTTACTGTGCATTTGTCGTTGAGGTTCTAGACCTGCAACGCAGCGATTAAGCGTCGATCCGATCACGATCGATTTCAGCCGTTGAGATAAATTCTTTACGTGGGGCAACATCATTACCCATCAAAAGCTCAAACATCTTCTCTGCAGCGGTGGCATCGGAGACGGTAATGCGGCGAAGTGTGCGCGCATCTGGATCCATTGTTGTCTCACGAAGCTGATCAGCATCCATCTCACCGAGGCCTTTGTAGCGCTGAATAGGCTCTTTCCACTTCTTGCCAGCCTTTGTCAGCTCTGCAGTGACCTTCTTCATCTCATCATCGGAATAGGTGTAGATGTACTCACCCTTTTTGCCACCTCCACCCATTGTTTCAATGCGGTGCAGCGGTGGGATTGCAGCAAATACTCGACCTGAATCGATCATGGGGCGCATATAGCGATATAAAAGTGTGAGCAAGAGGCAGCGAATATGTGCACCATCAACGTCAGCATCTGACATCAGAATCAAACGACCATAGCGAGCATCATCAAGTTCGAAGGATTTACCTGAACCTGCGCCAAGTACCTGAATAATCGATGCGCACTCTGAGTTATCGAGCATCTGTGAGAGCGAAGCCTTTTGAACGTTGAGGATCTTTCCGCGGATAGGCAAGATCGCTTGGAATTCAGAGTTACGAGCAGCCTTAGTAGTGCCGAGTGCAGAGTCGCCCTCAACGATAAAGAGTTCGGTGCGAGTGACATCTTCTGAGCGGCAATCAGCTAACTTGGTTGGAAGTGAAGATGATTCGAGTGCGTTCTTACGGCGCTGCAGATCTTTATGGGCACGAGCTGAGATGCGGGTACGTGAGGCACCAACAACCTTCTCCATAATCAACTTGCCATTAGCTTTTTCAATGCGCTTTGTCGTGCTAAAGAATTCTTTGAGTTTGTCGGCTACTACGGCAGAGACAATTCGTGTGGCGGCTGCTGTTCCAAGAACTTCCTTGGTCTGACCTTCGAACTGTGGTTCTGACATGCGCACTGTGACGACGGCAGTGAGACCTTCCATCACATCATCTTTGATGACATCTGCTTCGTTCTTCTTCAAGAATCCAGAAGAGCGCATCGCTTCATTAAATGCTTTGGTGATGGCACGCTCAAAACCTTGGACGTGTGTTCCGCCCTTGGGGGTTGCAATGATGTTGACGAAGGAGCGAAGGGTTGTATCAAAGCCCATTCCCCACTTCAGTGCGATATCAACTTCCATATCGCGCTCAACCTCTGTAGAGACCATATGTCCCTTGTCATCAAGAACAGGAACAGTCTCTTGATAATGGCCGCTGCCGTAAATGCGAATAACACTTCCGACTGGTTCATCTGGCTGCAAGAAATCGCAGTACTCAGAGATTCCGCCTTTATGGAAGAAAGATTCTGTTGTTGGGGTCTTGGTGCGATTGTCATTCACAATCAAGGTAAGGCCGGGAACTAAGAAAGATGTTTGGCGCGCACGAGCGTAGATATCTTCAATATCTAGGCTGGCTTCCTTTAAGAAGATCTGCTTATCGCTCCACCACTTAATGCGTGTGCCGGTAACTTTTGCTGAAACTTTACCGATGGTGCGCAAGCCCGATTGTGGTGTGAAGTCCGCCTTAGGACCTTCACCGT
>CANESA010000013.1 GCA_947440735.1 Candidatus Nanopelagicaceae bacterium | reverse complement strand
AGGCGAGGATCGTTCTTGGATGTGCGGCTCATATCTCCAAGAGAAGTTGTGCCGTCATCGCCAGTCTTTGTATAAATACGCGTGAGATTAACCATGGCGCTACCTTATAAGTAGAATGCCACTATGGCACCTCAGCACGATCTCCGCCCGGACGATCGCTTCCGCATACATGGCGGCGCCAGACTGGTCGGTGAGGTCCACGTAGGTGGAGCTAAAAACTCGGTCCTGAAGTTGATGGCAGCCTCGCTCTTGGCAGTCGGTAAGACCACGATCGCAAATGTGCCAGCCATTGCAGATGTCGAAATCATGTCCGACCTGCTGCGACGATTAGGTTGCACCGTCACACACGAAGGTTCGCTACTGACCATCGAAGTTCCCGCAACTCCGTCACATCGCGCCGATTATGACCTCGTTCGCAAGATGCGTGCATCAATAAATGTTCTTGGCCCACTCGTTGCGCGCATTGGTCTCGCAGAAGTTGCCCTGCCAGGCGGAGATGCAATCGGGTCTCGTGGCCTTGATTTTCATATTAAGGGACTTGAATCATTGGGTGCAACGGCACATGTTGAACACGGATATGTCATTGCAGAAGCACCACAAGGTTTGAAGGGTGCGGCAATCTCACTAGATTTTCCAAGCGTAGGAGCAACAGAGAATCTCATGACTGCTGCTGTATTAGCTCACGGTGTCACCACTATTGAAAATGCAGCACGTGAACCAGATTTAGTTGATCTCGGTGAGTTCCTTATCGCGATGGGTGCACAAATTGAAGGTCTTGGTTCTCCAGTTATCACGATTACTGGCGTTAAAGAGTTGAAACCTGCCCATCACGTTACCGTCGCAGATCGCATCATCGCCGGCACGTGGGCATTTGCTGCGGCGATGACACAAGGTGATATCACTATTCATGGCGCACGTGTTGATCACATGGAAGTGATGCTCGAAAAGCTTGCTTCCGCTGGAGCGATTATCACTTCAACGGCAGATGGTGTTCGCGTCAAGATGGAGCAACGCCCTTCAGCAGTTGATGTTGCAACGCTTCCCTATCCAGGATTTGCAACCGATCTACTGCCATTTATCATTGCGATGAATTCGATTGCAGATGGTGATTCTCTTGTGACCGAAAACGTTTTCGAGTCACGATTTATGTTTGTTAATGAATTGAGCCGCCTTGGTGCACAGGTCCATGTCGATGGCCATCACGCCTCAATTCATGGAATTACCCAGCTTTCTGGCGCTCCAGTTGAGGCTACAGATATTCGTGCAGGTGCTGGATTGGTTTTGGCAGCGCTCGTGGCAGAGGGTGTCACCACAGTAGATGGCGCTTTCCACGTTGATCGTGGGTACCCTGAGTTCGCAGAGCAGTTACGCGCACTTGGCGCAGATGTAACGAGGGAGTAAAACCCATGATTCCAGATCGCAACTTAGCTCTTGAGTTAGTTCGCGTGACAGAAACCGCCGCACTTGCTGCAGCACCATGGGTAGGTCGAGGCGAGAAAGATCTTGCTGATGGCGCGGCGGTAAAAGCTATGCGCGCCATGATTAACACAGTCGATATGTCTGGCGTTGTTGTCATTGGTGAAGGAGAGAAAGATCAAGCTCCGATGCTTCATAACGGAGAACAGGTCGGAAACGGTGATGGCCCCAATTGTGATGTTGCTGTTGATCCTATTGATGGAACTTCGCTGACAGCGCAAGGGATGAATGGTGCAATCAGTGTGATCGCGTTGGCTCCTCGTGGCTCAATGTTTGACCCGCAGGATAGTTTTTATATGAACAAAATTGTTACCGGTCCTGAAGCAGCTTCTGTCATCAACATTACCGCCTCCGTTGCGCACAATATTGCGGCGGTTGCGAAAGCTAAATCAATGAAAGTCAGTGACATTACCGTCGTCGTTCTTAATCGACCACGCCATAAGACGTTGATAGAAGAAATTAGAAATACCGGAGCTCGGATTAGACTCATTCAAGATGGAGATGTTGCCGCTGCAATTGAGACTGCGCGACCAGATACCGGCATTGATCTACTGATGGGAATTGGTGGCACTCCTGAAGGAGTTATCACTGCAGTTGCAATGATCTGTCTGGGCGGTGCGATACAAGGCCAGCTTCATAAAGATGGAGTGACAGAGTCTCGCGTACTCACAACATCAGGTCTCTGTAACTCTGATGATGTATTTCTCTCAGCTACAGGAATTACCGACGGTGAATTAGTTCAGGGGGTCAGATACACCCGCTTTGGGGCAACCAGTAACTCACTTGTTATGCGTGGAAAGTCAAAAACTGTTCGAATAATCCACACCGAACATAATCTGTAGAAAAATCCTACGCTTCAAGAATCTTAGGCGCTTCCTCGTAGAATCAATTTAGGTGCGATTTTCTTAGATAAAATCTTCTCACCCTTCATCTTCTTTAATAGCCCACTCACCAAGTTCTCACCGATTTTTTCATAATCTTGACCGATCGTTGTGATATTTGGAAAAGTCTGCAACGCACGGTTTGTATTATCAAAACCGATCACCAAGATATCTGATCCAACAGAGTAATTTAACTCTTTCAAAGTTTGAATTACTGCAAAGGCCATCTCATCATTGGCTGCAAAAATCGCATCAATATCACGGCGACGATGCATCAACCGTTCGGTCAAAGCTGCACTGCTGGAATAAGTATTTGAACTGTGCTCCACTAACGAAGGGTCATATTCAATTCCAGCTTTAGTAAGTCCCTTTTTATATCCCTCAAAACGCGCAACACTCCAGGCTTGGTCCAATCCACCAGTGATCGTGCCAATCTTTTTTCTTTTCTTACTCACAAGATAGTCAATTGCCATTCTTCCGCCGACTCTATTGTCGGTATCAACCCAGGAAATTGTGGCGGTAGGAAATATAGGTGCACCAAAGGCAATCATTGGAATTCTGACCTGGCTAAAAATTGATTCCAAATTATTTGGAGTTTGACCTACTACTATAAAACCATCAACGTTGTACCCGGAAATTTTCTCTGCAATATCTTCAGAGTATTCGTTTGCTGAAGACTCTCCCTTTTGACCCGAGTTTTTTCTCGCGTGAGCAATGATCTGCAAGTCATAGCCAAGAGCGCTCAACTTTTCATAAATAGGGTTAATTACGTGACCCCAGAAAGCTGACTCAAAGAGTGTATTGATGTCGTGAAAAAATATGAGTCCGATCGTTTGCGTGCGAACACCAGTTAAGGCCCGCGCATGGCGATTCGGGATGTAATGCATATCCGTGATCGCCTTATTAATCCGCTTGAGAGCGTCAGGAGAGACAGAATCTGGGTTATTTACGGCACGAGAAACTGTAGCTCGCGAAACTTTTGCGCGTTTTGCTACGTCTTCCAGCGTGACATTTGCCTTCACGGAGAAATCATATCAACGTGTGAGTTGATGGGGAATTCTCACGCTCATATCTACGCTCTGAAGGATCGAATCAGGTCCCTATACGCAAGTGCGCTCTCTTTGAGAGTTCGCTTCATTTTATTTTTAAAGTCCACAAAGACTAGGCCGAAGCGCATCTCGAAACCCCATGCCCATTCAAAATTATCAAGCAGGGACCATAAGTAGTAACCCTTCAGATTTACTCCGCTTTGGTGAGCTTCTACGCAGGCCTTGATATAAAGAGAGAGATATTCATCTCTCTTCGTATCGTAAACTTTTCCATCTTCAGAAAGGCCATAGTTGTAGCAGGTACCGTTTTCCGCGACGAAAATTGGAATCTCTGGATACTTCTGAGAAATCTGTATGAGAGTCTCTTTAATTCCATCCGGCGTCCATGACCAATCCATATCAGTGCGCTCTTGGCCAAAGCCTGCACCATCAATCGACGTTGTCCCTGGGAAGAGTGCGGCACCTTTTCCGCCACCTTTAAAGACATCTGCATTGTAATAATTAAGGCCGATCCAATCTCTGCCGTATGAAACATCACCAATTTCATTTTCGTCACAGAAGATGCCAGTCTCTCGCTCAAAAATTTCTACAAGATCAGCAGGGTACTTACCTTCATACATTCCTTGCATCCACCAACGATTCTTATAGCCATCGACGATTTCGAGATCCTTCAAGTTTTCAACTGTAGACGGGCCAATCAACATTGGGTTTGTGAGATTGTTGACTGCGCCTACAAGTACATGAGGAGATTCACTCTTTACTGCCTGTGAACCCTTTGCATGTGCACGGACTAATTGGTGTGCCACTTTGACTGCCGTTGGTAGATCTCTAATACCTGGCGCATGTTCGCCTGTTAAATTTCCAAGCCAAGCTACACACCACGGCTCATTAATCATCGCCCAGTACTTAACTCTGTCACCGTATCGTGCCGACATTTTTCCCGCATATTCACTGTATAGATCTACAACGTCGGGATTAGCCCATCCGCCAATAGCTTGCAATTCTTCTGGAAGATCCCAGTGATACAAAGTGAGATTTGGTTGAATGTTTCGTTCTAATAATCCATCAATGAGGCGATCGTAGAAAGCCATTCCTTTTTCATTGAATGCCCCTGATCCAGTTGGCTGAACTCGAGGCCAAGAGATTGAAAAACGATAAGAATCAAGTGAAAGTTCCTTCATGATATTCAGGTCAGTTTCTAACATCTCAATATGCTCGACTCCGCGATGATTAGCTCCTGAGCCGTCTTTAATTGCGCCAGGGACTTCACCTAAAGCATCCCAAATACATCTACCTCTATCCCCAGATGCATGACCACCTTCAATCTGCATCGATGAGGTACCAGCTCCCCAGATAAAATCTTTTGGCAGGGATGAAGTATCTACATTGCGCAGACTCATTGAATTAGCCCTTTTACATATTCAAGACTCTCTGTGATGCCTTCGAAAATATCACCTGCATATTCGTCGAACTCAACTATCGGAAGTGCGTGTGGAGCTGTTGCGATTACCTCAGCTAGTGGAACTTCACCACGACCAGCAGGAACCTGAAGTCGGGTATCGGTTTCACTCTTTACTAATTCACCACGCTCATTAAAAGTATTGTCAGAGCCCCTCACATTTTTACCATCTTTGATGTGAAGGAATTGGACTCGTTTTCCTAGTCGAGAGAGTAAATCTGGGCCGTGAAGGCCACCGGCATGCACCCAGTAAGCATCTACTTCAAGAATTACCCTGTCTTCAAGCATGCTCTCAAAGAATTCGAGGGCTACTTCTCCATTAACTTTATTAGCAATCTCCCAAGCGTGGTTGTGATACCCAACCTGCAAGCCATATTCAATCGCCTCTTCGGCAGCCTTATTCATCTCGTGCGCTATCTCGCTAATGTCATCTGCACTTTGCCACTTCGATTGATCGACAATCGGTTCAATCACAGTGTTTATTCCAAGTTTTACAGCTGCTTCGAAAGTTTCTCGTCGAGATACACCGACGAGATGGGCATGCGCACTCGGAGCTGTAATCCCATTGGCTGCAAAAGCTTTCGCGTACTCATCTACCCGCGCCACAAAGTTCCACGGTTCCACCTGAGAAAAACCGATTGTGGCTGCTCTCTCTAAAGAGCCGCTGAAATCTTTCTCAATCTCGTGGCGCAAGGTGTATAGCTGTAAAGAAATCTGTGGGCTGGACATTTTTTACCTTCTTCCCTTAAATGCTTTTACACCTGCTGTTGCCAAACGATGATCATCTGGACCAGCCATTCCACTTACGATGAGAACGCCAGCTAATTGTGAGTCGTGAGTCTTGAGCGGAATTGCCCCACCATTAGCAGCAAAAGAATTTTCGCTAAGGCCGCTCTTTTCATACCAGGAGACACCTTGCTCTTCGCACAAGACTAGTTCTAAGAGTGAAGAATTCTGGGAGTGCTCAACCACTGCACATTTGCGAGTGATCCATGAATCTAGGCCTTCATGAGCTCCCTCCAGGCAGATGCGATATACGCACCATTGACCAAGTCGCACTTCGATGGAAACTGGAAGCTTTTTCATTTCGGCGAGATCTGTGGTGAATTGGCCGATCTCGACGGCTTCTCGAAGTGTGAGCGAATCAAGGGTAAGTGTTTGGGCTTCAGCAATGAGCTCTGCGCTTGAAAAGCCACCTGTTTCAATCAAATCCATTTCCCGAGAGTAACATAGAATGAGAGCGCTCTCAAAGGGGTGCTCATATATCTTTTCTACTGAAACTGGAGGCTGGAAGATATGGCTCATAACACAGTGGTTACCCTCAAATCTGGGCTGCAGATTCCAGAGTGTGGGATTGGTACTTCTGCATTTGGGGGCCTCTTCGCCTCGGTTTCAGAATCGGCAGTTCAAGAAGTGATATCCACTTCGATGGCATTGGGGTTACATTATTTTGATACAGCTCCACATTATGGAATGGGTTCAGCTGAGGTCAGACTTGGTAGAAATACAGACCATCTTCCACGAAATAGTTTTCTAGTTTCAACAAAAGTTGGTCGACTCATCGTTCCGAGTGAGAATCTCATTGATCCGGGTTGGGAGAACTCCACGCCGTCGGTGGAACGAATATTTGATTTTTCAGCTGGCGGGATCGAACGCTCACTGACCGAAAGTCTAGAACGACTTAATATGGAGAGCGTTGAGATGGTCTTTATTCATGATCCAGATGGCGCTGCCGATCAAGCGATCACGGAGGCTTACCCTGTGCTCGAAAGATTACGCGCTGAGGGAATTGTTAAGACGATCGGTGTTGGGATAACAAGTAATGAAATTCCTACGCGATTCATCAACGAGACAGATATCGACGTTGTTTTGATAGCCCTTCGATATACCTTGCTCGATCAAAGCGCGGCGAATGAACTTTTGCCTGCAGCGATTAAAAAAGGAGTCTCAGTCATTGCTGGAGGCGTCTTTAATTCGGGCATTTTGACTGATCCTAAAGCCGGTGCCACATTTAATTATGAAGTGGCATCTCCAGAAGTCCTTGCTCGAGCGCAAAATATAGAGAAATTCTTCATAGAAAGAGGGGTTTCTCTGGCTCAAGCTGCCCTTCAATATCCAATGCGACACCCTGCTATCTCGGCGATTTTAGTTGGCTGCCGAAATGGCGATGAGGTACAGAAGAACGTTGAGTTGTACAACAGAAGCATCAGCGTAGAAATCTGGAACGAGTTCGATAACTTCTTGCTCGAATTACTACCTAGATAAAGTTTAGAAATCGATCTCTTGGTTACCGTGCCAGAACTTGCCTGTCTCGGCGAAAGGAAGAGAACAAATCTCCCACATTCTTTGGCCCCCATCTGCTGGCTCTCCTGGAGCATCTGGACCACCGAGATCGGTTTTGAGCCAACCTGGATCTAGCGCGTTGACTGCAACCTTGCCATTGAGAATACCTGCCCAGAGAATTGTTACTCCACCTAGAGCATATTTGGTGAGTCGGTAGGTCGGCATATCCGGTGATTCCTTAAGTGCTTGCAAACTTCCTGCGCCAGAACTTACGTTTACTACTCGAGGCTCACTTCCCTTTTCTAGAAGATCTTGCATCCTAAAGATAAGTTCATGCTGAGCAAAAACATTACAACGCCATTGCTCGTTGAGTAGCTCTAACCCTTCATCGCGCCAATCATTTTTATAAGTCTGTACTGCTGCATTATTAAGGAGGAAATCAACTGAGTCCCACTTGCTGCGGACAAAGTCAGATAATTTCTTAGGGGCATCTTGAGTATCGAAATCTGCCAGGAATGGAGTGAATTTTCCAAGACCCTGTAATTCCACGGCAACTTTTTCAAGTCGGGCAGCATCTCTACCGGTACCGATTACCTCGGCTCCTGCAGCTAGAAATAACTTGCTCGCTTCATAGCCAACACCGCGAGAAGCGCCAGTAAGAACGATTCTCTTGCCACTGAAATTACTCATTGTTTTTCTCCGTCTTTACGCTCGAGGATTAGGGCTCTGGTTCTTCTTTGGATCTGTTTCAGCCAGTTTTTCAAGAATTCCGTTCATCTCAGTGACAACATCAGGGGAAAGTTTGATGCCAGCTCCCTTTGCATTCTCTTTTACCTGCTTGGCAGTTGTTGCACCCATGATTGCGCTGGAAACATTTGAATTATTAAGTACCCATGCAAGAGCCAACTGTGCCATCGTAATTCCAAGATCTGTCGAGATCGGCTTTAACTTCTGAACCGCTGTCAAAACATCTTCTCTGAGCCAACCTGAGATAAATCCAGCTCCACCCACCAAGCTGTTCTTATCGTTGGCGCGAGAGTTTACTGGTGGCTTCTTGCCCGGAAGATATTTACCAGTTAAGACACCTTGGCAGAGTGGCGAAAATACAATCTGGCCAATTCCTTCTTTTTCAGAAAGTGGGACAACTTCTTTTTCAATAACGCGGTAGAGAGCAGAGTACTGAGCCTGGTTGGTTACAAAGCGTGTGTAACCCTTGGCATCTTGAATCGCTAGAGCCGCGGCAATCTCTTTGGCATTCCACTCAGAGACGCCGATGTAGTGCGCCTTGCCTTGTCTAATCAGATCATCAAATGCAGCGAGAGTTTCCTCTAGCGGGGTCTCGTGGTCGTATCTATGGCAGATGAGAACATCGAGGTGATCGGTCTGAAGACGGTCAAGAGATGCATGTGCCGATTCGAAGATATGTTTGCGAGAGAGTCCACGGTCATTCTTACCATCACCGGTAGGCCAGTAGATCTTTGTAATCAGCTCATAGGATTCGCGCTTAACGCCCTTCAGAGATTTTCCGAGAACGGTCTCAGCGCGACCGAATGCGTAGCTATCTGCTGTATCAAAGGTTGTAATGCCTGAATCGAGGGCCGCGCGCACGCAGCTTTTTGCAGAGTCAGAGTCAACCTGTGAACCATGAGTGATCCAGTTTCCGTAGGTGATTTCTGAGACATACATACCTGTGCTGCCTAGTTTGCGATATTCCATGGAAATCCCTCCGTGACGACTCGTTTTTGAGAGCGCTCTCAAATCTGAGTGAGTCTATAACCTGATTTCTACCTTGGCAAGCGCTTTTAATATAGCCTTTTCGAATATTGCTGAAGAGCCAGAAAAGTGAAAGGCTGATGAAATGAAGAAGGCGCTCATTGTTCGAGGTGGAAGACCTGCCCACCAACCCGTTGAAACAACGGAACATTTTCGCCCTTTTCTCGAATCAGAAGGATTTGAGATAACGGTCTCTGACTCTCCAAAGATTTACTCTGATACAGAATTCATGGCCTCGGTTGATCTCATTATTCAATGTATCGAAAGTGAGATCGATGAATCCTCAGTGCGTGGCTTAACTCAAGCGGTTGCCAACGGAACGGGTTTCATCGGTTGGCATGGCGGAGTCTTGGTTGGATTCACACAATCTGAGAGCTATTACCAACTTATCGGAGCAAAATTTATTGCACACCCTGGTAAGTCCGAAGAATTGCGAACTGGTCGAGAAGATGACTTCTTTATCCACCACACGATTGACTTTACAGATGCAGGTAAAGAAGATGTCATCACACGAGGATTTTCTAATTTTGACCTCACAACTGAGCAATATTGGTTATTAGCCGACTCCTATATGAAGGTGTTGGCAACTACGACGCAGCAATCGAATGCTGGTGATCCTTGGAAATCTCCAGTTGTATCTCCAGCAATCTGGACGCGCCAATGGGGAGAAGGTCGAATATTCATCTGCTCTCCAGGACATAACTTAGATGTCGTTGCTCATCCCACCATCACTCACATCATCCGCAATGGTGCGATATGGGCTACTCGATCTCGATAGAGGCTAAATCTACGCCATTACGGTGGCTCGCCAGCTCTACTTTTCTACTTTACGGTTACTTGAGATGTATATGTCTTTCCACCAATTACTACTGAAACAGTCTTAACTCCAGCAGATACGGTGTACTTGAAGGCTTGGTTAGCAACTGAAATCTTTTCAGTCACTTTCTTCAACCCGGAGATGCTGATTGCTGCTGACTTTCCAGAAGCGTTCGCGATTACAACTGTCATAGAGAAAACAGGCTTGCCCTTTACAGTTGCCTTAGATGCAGTTGCTTTTACTGAAACTGCGGTCGAGGCTGGTGCAGCAGCTGCGTCACCTGTGAAGTGGAATTCCACCATGTCAGCGATATCAATTGCTTCGCCAGCAATTTCTGGAAAAATCTGGCTGTATACACCGTTAGTTGTTGGTATAGGTGTGGTGAGTGAGGCAGGAACTGGTTCGCCCTTTTTGTCAGTGTTCTTCAAAGCAAATAGAACGTAGCCAAAACCATCAGTGGTACCTCTTAGCACCAATTGATCATTACCTTGCGAGTTATCCTTCTTTGGATCTGTCGCCTTCCCACCACCAGCCATGCCAGCATTCGATTTGCTATAAGCCTTGTTCACGCGAAGTTTCACTGCAGTATTAGGAAGAGGTTTACCATTGTCATCAGTGACTTTGTAAACCAGATTAATAGCTGATCCAGTTTGAACATAAGCTTCGCGGTAGCCAATTCCTATTGCATACCAAGTGTGATCAACGCTTAAATTCTTCTCTACATCAGGACGGTTAATAGAGTTAGCGTCATTTAGAATTGGCGAAACTACGCGAATTGTTGGCTTAGTTACCGGCTGTACAGCTTTTGTCTTTGGGTTGTAATAGTGGAATTCAGTAATAGTTGAGTGATCTTGCTTTTCGCCGGCAATTTCCGGCAAAACCTGCGCGTGAAGATCGTTCAATCCATCAGCGCT
>CANESA010000012.1 GCA_947440735.1 Candidatus Nanopelagicaceae bacterium | reverse complement strand
TGTTCGCCCAGAGGTAAAGCTTCCAGATTTTTCAAAGATAGAAATCACAGTTGATGATGTAGCCGTTGAAGATAAAGATGTTGACGAGCAGGTAGATGGATTACGCGCTCGCTTCGGAACTCTTCACACCGTTGAACGTGCCGCTAAAGATGGAGATTTCGTTACTATCGATCTGACTGCGCGTATTGATGGTGCTGAAGTTGATGGCGGTAAGGCAAATGAAATTTCATACGAAGTCGGCTCAGATCGCATGATTGATGGCCTTGATGCAGCACTTGTTGGAATGTCAGTAGAAGAGACAAAGACATTTACCACTCAGCTCGTTGGTCAGAATGAAGATGAAAAGGGCGATGTTGAGATTGTTGTAAAGGCAGTTAAGGAGCGCGAGCTTCCAGCAGCTGACGATGCATTTGCAAAGCTGGCATCTGAGTTCGACACAATCGCAGAACTTCGCGCAGATTTCGTTGAGCGCTTAGGTCGCGTGAAGAAGATGGAGCAGGGTGCACAGGCACGCGATCTTCTTCTCGAGAAACTTCTTGCAGATCTTGATATTCCAGTTCCGGATGGAATTGTTGAAGCAGAGGTAAATGATCACCTCGATGGCGAAGGACGCCAAGAAGATGCAGATCACCGCGCTGAAGTTGATGGCCAGGTTCGCTCTTCGCTGAAGTCAGATTTCTTGTTGGATGCAATTATTAAGAGCGAGCAGGTTGAGATCACTGAAATGGAACTCACCGAATATCTCGTTCGTACCTCACAGCGTTATGGAATGGCTCCTGAACAGTTCGCACAAGAACTTCAAAAAGCTGGCCAGATTGGTCAACTCGTTGCTGAAGTTTCACGTGCGAAGGCGTTGGCAGTTGTCCTCGAGCGCGTGAAGGTTGCCGACAAGTCAGGCAATGTCATCAACCTTGAGGAACTTCGTCCAAAGGCTCCTGAGGCTCCAGCTGCCGAATAGTTTTCATATGCCCTGAGCGAACATGGGCAGATTCACGCAGGATCCGTGGCAAATGGGGAAGCAATTTCGCGTTGGAATTGTTAAGGTCAATACATATAACAATTCAGGAGGATGAAGTGGATTATCTCAACCCAGTAGCTGCCGAGATTTTAGCTCGTGCACCTCACTCAGCATCAGGTGGGCTAGACGATCAGGTCTATAACCGTCTGCTCCGTGAACGAATCATCTTCCTTGGCTCAGTCGTTGAAGACTCAATGGCCAATGCAATTGCAGCGCAGATTCTCTTACTTGCAGCTGAAGATTCAAAGAAAGATATCTTCTTGTACGTCAACTCACCTGGTGGCTCTGTCACTGCAGGTATGGCGATCTACGACACCATGCAATATGTGCAGAACGATGTTGCAACAGTCGGAATGGGTCTTGCTGCATCGATGGGTCAATTCTTACTATGTTCAGGTACAGCTGGAAAGCGTTACGCGCTTCCACATGCTCGCATCATGATGCACCAGCCATCATCTGGAATCGGTGGAACTGCAACTGATATCAAGATTCAGGCAGAACAAATCGGATTTACAAAGCGCAAGATGGCAGAACTCATTTCCCATCACACTGGTCAAACTATTGAAACAATTACTGCAGATTCAGATCGCGATCGTTGGTTTACAGCCGATGAAGCGAAGGAATACGGTTTCGTAGATCACGTAGTTCGCTCTGCGGGTCAGGTCTCAGGTAGCGGAGGAACAGCACAATGATTAACGAATTCGAACGTGCACAAGAGATTACTTCTCGCTACGTACTCCCAGTCTTTGAAGAGAAGACAGCAAACGGATACAAGCGCCACGATCCATATACAAAGCTATTTGAAGAGCGCATTATCTTCCTGGGCCAGCCAATTGATGACACTGTTGCAAACGATGTAATGGCTCAGCTGCTTACTCTTGAATCAATGGATTCAGATCGCGACATCATCTTGTACATCAACTCACCAGGTGGCTCATTTACAGCGCTGACAGCGATCTATGACACGATGCAATTTGTGCGTCCAGATGTGATGACAATCTGTCTCGGACAGGCCGCGTCCGCTGCTGCAATCATTCTTGCAGGTGGTGCAAAAGGTAAGCGTTACGCACTCGAGCACTCACGTATCTTGATTCACCAACCATCTTCTGAAGGTGGGGGACAGGCATCAGATATCGAGATTCAAGCTCGCGAAATTATGCGTATGCGCGAACTTCTAGAGAGCATGCTCTCTAAGCACACCATTCGCACTCCTGAAGAGGTTGCCCAAGATATCGAGCGCGACAAGATTCTTACTGCAGCAGAAGCTGTTGAGTACGGACTTATCGATCAGGTTCTAGCTAGTCGAAAGGCGAAGCCAACCTGGTAACTCCCGGGGACAATTACTGACACTGTGAAACTATTTGAGGCGGGCTCCCTTTGGTCATATAAGGGTTTCCGTCTCTTTTGGTTTTCAAACACAATTTTTGTTATTGGTGCGGGTGCTTTTCCTGTAGCTCTTGCAGTTGTAGTTCTTGATAACAACGGCAACGACCCAAAGTCTTTAGGCTTTGTTCTTGGAGCTCGCGTATTAGCGGCGATTCTCTTTTCCCCTATCGCAGGTGTGTGGTCAGATCGATTCCCGCGCGTTCAAGTAATGATAACTGCAGATCTTTTTCGTGCAGCACTTGCCTTCTCGCTAGTTTTCTTAGCCCAACCAGGTACCCCTTATTGGGTTTTGGCTCTCGTCGTTTTCTTAATGGGTATGGGTGATGCCCTCGGTGCACCAGCGGCCCAAGCGATCCTTCCCAGTCTCTTACCTGAAGATAAATTGAAAGCTGGAAATGTTGCACGCAGCATTGTTGTTCGCACCGCGCACATCATCGGTCCTGGCGTTGGCGCAGGAGCAATTTTGCTCTTCGGCGCAAGATATACCTTCATCTTCACTGGAGTTTTCTTTGCTTTGGGTACTTGGTTCATGTTCTTCATCAAAGAAGACTTTAAGCCAATTGCGCATGAAGATAAGCAGACATTTATGGTTGATCTTCGAGAAGGCGTACGAACTGTCTGGCAGATCAAATGGATATTCGCTCTCATCGCCTCAACATCGTTTCAGTTGATGTTTATCGTTGGTGTCGAAAGTGTGCTTCTCCCAGTGATTACGCGGCGAGAATTTGAAACAAATAATGTATTTGCACTATCAGCATCTGTCTTTTCTTTGGGTGCAATTATTGGCGCGCTACTTTCGCTACGCCTAAAGATTAAGCATCAGGGGCAGTTTTGCATCCTTGTTTTCGCACTTTTAAGTACGACAACTTTGGCGCTTGCATTTCCATTTTCGCCATACATCGTTATCGGTGCATATTTCTTAGCTGGTCTTTCAGTAGGCCCATGGGAAGCGTTCTGGGCAGCAGCAGTTCAGAGAGAAGTTCCACAGGAATTACAAGGCAGAGTATTTAGCGTCGATCACATGGGATCGACTGCACTCATTCCACTAGGAATGGTCTTGGTTGGACCAGCTGCTGAATTCTTTGGGGAGAAGCCGATGCTGATTGGGGTTTCGATCTTGCATGTCCTCATCAGTCTCTCAGTGTTGAAGGTGACCGGTGTCCGTGATCTAAAAATGCCCGCATCTTTCTGGAATTCTTCTCAGGGCGAACAACTCAAACGTTAATTAAGGGCTCATTCTCGCCTCTTAAAAAGTAAGATTGCTCTACTTCCTCAACACATTAGGAGCACCATGACACGCATCGGCGAGACTAGCGATCTGCTGAAATGTTCTTTCTGCGGCAAGACTCAGAAGCAGGTTAAGAAATTAATTGCAGGCCCCGGTGTTTATATCTGTGACGAGTGCATCGAACTCTGTAACGAGATCATTGTTGAAGAACTCTCCGAGGCAAGTTCCCTTGGATTAACAGAGCTTCCTAAGCCACACGAAATTTTTGAATTCCTAGATCAATATGTCATCGGCCAGGACCGCGCAAAGCGATCACTTTCTGTTGCTGTCTACAACCACTACAAGCGCGTGCAATCAGGCGCACCTAAGGGTGACGATGCAATCGAACTCGCTAAGTCAAACATTCTTCTCCTAGGTCCAACTGGTTGCGGTAAGACCCTCATGGCGCAAACTCTTGCTCGTATGCTCAACGTTCCTTTTGCAATTGCAGATGCAACAGCCCTTACCGAAGCCGGTTATGTCGGTGAAGATGTTGAAAATATTCTCCTTAAGCTCTTGCAAGCTGCAGATTACGATGTGAAGAAGGCTGAAACAGGAATTATTTATATCGACGAAATTGATAAAGTTGCTCGTAAATCTGAAAACCCATCAATTACTCGCGATGTATCAGGTGAAGGCGTTCAGCAAGCACTGCTCAAGATTCTAGAAGGAACTGTTGCATCAGTTCCGCCACAGGGTGGACGTAAGCACCCACATCAGGAATTCATTCAAATCGATACAACTAATGTTCTCTTTATCGTTGGCGGCGCATTTGCTGGACTAGATAAGATCATTGAAGCCCGTAGCGGATCAGCAAGCGTTGGATTTAATGCAACGCTTCAATCACAAGAAGAGAAGAACGCTAGAGACTTCTTTGCAGATGTAATGCCAGAGGATCTTCTTAAGTTTGGAATGATTCCTGAATTCATCGGGCGCTTGCCAGTTATTACAAGCGTTGAAAATCTGGATAAGCCTGCACTCATGCAGATCCTTACAGAGCCACGTAACGCACTAGTCAAGCAATACCAGCGCCTCTTCGATCTCGATGATGTTCTACTTGAATTTGATGCAGATGCTCTGGAAGCGATCGCAGAGCTTGCCCTCAAGCGTGGCACCGGAGCACGTGGACTTCGCGCAATTATGGAATCTGTCCTACTTGCAGTGATGTATGACGTGCCAAGCCGTAGCGATGTGGCCAAGGTAGTCATCAACAAAGCCTGTATTACAGATTCAGCTACCCCTGAACTAATCATGCGCACAGGAGATATTCCAAAGCGTGCCGCTCGTCGTGATAAAGGCGCGCAAGAGAAGAGTGCTTAAATAAACTAGACTCCACCCCATGTCTTCACAATCCAGCCATGGTCGCGAGCTAGCTGCCGCATTTATTCCGGCAGATGTTGAAGCGCCTCTCTATCAGAAGTGGCTAGACGCAGGATATTTCACAGCTGATGCAACATCTTCTAAAGAACCATTTACGATCGTTCTTCCACCACCAAATGTGACAGGTGTTCTTCATATTGGTCACGCACTTGATCAGACACTTCAGGATTGCCTCTCGCGAATGAAGCGAATGAAGGGCTTTGAAGTTTTATGGCTTCCAGGAATGGATCACGCCGGAATTGCTACGCAAAATGTTGTTGAAAAACAATTAGGTAGTGAAGGTAAGTCACGACATGATCTTGGCCGAGAAGAATTTGTCGCAAAGGTCTGGGAATGGAAGGCCGAATCTGGCGGCGCGATTTTAGATCAGATGAAGCGCATGGGTTCGGGTGTTGACTGGACGCGTGAACGTTTCACTATGGATGAAGGTATGTCCAACGCCGTAGTTTCTATCTTTAAGAAGATGTATGACGCGGAGCTTATCTACCGCGCAGAGCGCATTATTAACTGGTGTCCTCGATGCCTTACTGCACTTTCTGATATTGAAGTTGAACATAGTGACGATGCAGGAGAGCTCGTCTCCATTCGCTATGGTGAAGGGGATAATGCAATCGTTGTTGCAACAACTCGTGCCGAGACCATGCTCGGTGATACCGCAGTTGCTGTACATCCAGAGGATGAGCGATACAAGCATTTAATCGGAAGCAGCGTTGAAGTTCCACTGGTTCATCGCCAAATCCCGATTGTGGGAGATGAGCATGTTGATCCCACCTTTGGAACCGGTGCTGTAAAGGTAACCCCAGCTCACGATGTTAATGACTTTGAAATCGGACAGCGCCATAACCTTCCAATGCTCGTCATTCTTGATTCAGCTGGATGCGTTTTTGATACCGGTACTGCCTTTGACGGACTAGATCGCGCAGATGCTCGTAAGGCAGTTGTCGAAGCACTTCGTGCAGAAGGTCGCATCGTTGCCGAGAAGCGCCCATACATTCACGCCGTCGGACATTGCTCGCGTTGCGATACAACGGTCGAGCCACGTCTTTCTAAACAATGGTTTGTAAAGGTTGCACCTCTTGCACAAGCATCAGCGGATGCGGTGCGCAATGGCAGTGTGAAGATTGAACCAGCAGCACTTGAGCCACGTTACTTTGAGTGGGTAGATAACATGCACGACTGGTGTATCTCTCGCCAGTTATGGTGGGGACATCGCATTCCAGTTTGGTATGGACCAGATGGTGAAGTAGTTGTTGTAGGTCCTGGTGAAAGTGCACCGACAGGGTGGACACAAGATCCAGATGTACTTGATACCTGGTTCTCTTCAGGGCAGTGGGCATTTTCAACAATGGGTTGGCCAGAAAAGTCTGCCGACCTTGCCAAGTTCTATCCCACAAGCGTTCTTGTCACCGGTTATGACATTCTCTTCTTCTGGGTTGTGCGCATGATGATGATGTCGATCTTTGCAATGGATGGCGTGCCACCATTTAAAACGATTATGTTGCACGGTTTAGTTCGTGATCAATTTGGTAAGAAGATGTCTAAATCTCGCGGAAACGTGATTGATCCGATTGAGTTTATGGATAAGTACGGGGCAGATGCTCTTCGTTTCACCTTGGCTCGTGGTGCAAACCCTGGTACTGATCAGGCTCTTGCTGAAGATTGGATCGGCGGATCTCGTAACTTTGCTACCAAGCTGTGGAATGCCACACGTTTTGCAATGATGAATGGTGCCCACGTCAATGGAGAATTACCAGCTTTTGATTCACTGAGTGCAATCGATCGTTGGATTCTCTCTCGCCTTAACGAAACTATTGCCGAGGCAGATGCGCTACTCGAAAGCTATGAATTTTCACGCGCCTGCGAGTTGATCTACCACTTTGCTTGGGACGACCTCTGCGATTGGTACCTAGAGCTATCGAAAGAGACTTTTGCCTCAGAGAAAAAGCAATCTTCACAACGAGTACTGGGACATGTTCTCGATCAACTGATGAGACTTCTACATCCAGTCATGCCATTTATCACTGAAGAACTCTGGTGCACACTCACAGGTGGCCAAAGCTTGATGACTGCCACATGGCCTGCAGCAGATAAATCCCAGATAGATAAGAAGGCTGAGAAAGTTGTTGCCTCCTTACAAGAAGTAGTAACAGAGGTTCGCCGATTTAGAAATGATCAAGGTCTCAAGCCATCGCAGAAGATTCCCGGACGCTTTACTGGAAATAAAGATGTAGTTGCATTCGAGAGCGCGCTGCAATTCTTACTAAGAATTGAGGACACAGAGTTCACACCTTCTGCAACTCTGGAAATTGCCGGTACGACAATCGAACTCGATCTCACAGGTTCTATCGATGTGGTTGCAGAACGCGCACGCCTTGAAAAAGATTTAGCAACCGCCCAGAAAGATCAGAAGACGGCGGAGGTAAAGCTTGGCAATGAAGGCTTTATGGCTAAGGCACCTGCCGATGTTCTCGTTGAAATACGCGAGCGTTTAGCAAAGACAACATCTGAAATTGAGCGGATCACTGCAGCTCTGGCTGCGCTGAAATAAATGAACGAAATTTCAGCAGAGGACCAATCGAGGGTAGATGCCATCGAGGCAGCTCTCCTTGCACGCTGGCCGGAAAATCGCATCGCTCCAACTCTTGAACGAATTAGCGCTCTCGTTGACGCACTCGGTGAACCTCAGTTGTCATATCCCACAATCCATATTGGTGGCACGAACGGTAAAACGACAACATCACGAATGATCGATTCGCTTCTCTTTTCTATGGGGCTACGTACTGGTCGTTTCACGAGTCCGCACCTAGAAACGTATCGCGAAAGAATTGCGATCAATGGCGAACCGATAGATCCTAAAGATTTGATATTTGCTTACAACGATATCGCCGCATATTTTGACTTTATTGATTCCAAATTTGAAAACCCTATTAGCTTCTTTGAAGCTATAACCGCCTTAGCTTTTTCTGCCTTTGCAGAACACCCAATAGATATTGGTGTCATTGAAGTTGGTATGGGCGGTGAGTGGGATGCGACAAATGTTGTGAAGGCCGATGTCAGCGTCATTACTCCGATTGGCTTTGACCATATGGAATACCTTGGGAATTCCCTAGTTGAAATCGCACAGACTAAGGCGGGAATCATTAAAGAAGGTGGCTTTGCAGTGCTTTCACAGCAAGTTCCAGAAGTTGCTGTTGAGTTACTGCGAAAGGCGGCTGAGGTCGGAGCAGATGTCGCACGAGAGGGAGTGGAATATTCACTTCTTTCACGTGCAGTGGCAGTAGGTGGACAACTCGTCACCATCCAAGGAGTCAAGGGTGTCTATGACGATATTTTTATTCCGCTCCATGGAAAGCATCAGGCATCTAATGCCGCCGCCGCTCTTGTGGCAGTTGAAATTTTCTTCGGAGAGAACGATCTTGATATTGATGCCGTACGAGAAGGTTTTGCCAATGTACGCTCACCTGGACGCTGCGAGGTAATCCATCGCGACCCCACCTTTATTCTGGATGCTGCCCACAATCCTCATGGCAGCCTGGCGCTCCTTGAAACAATCACTTCCGAGTTCACTTTCGATGAAATCATCGGTGTCATCGGTGTGATGGCAGATAAGGATGCAAGAGGAATTCTTGAGAACTTTGAAAAATTCATGGATTCGATCATTGTCACAAAGAATTCTTCACACCGAGCGATGGAAGTTGCCGATCTAGAGCCACTTGCTATTGAGATTTTTGGAGCAGATCGAGTTTTCTCTGCAGAGAATTTAGATACGGCGCTTGAGAAAGCGATCAAAGATGCAGTGCGTCCGTTAAGTGATGAGACACTTGGGGTTATTGTCACAGGTTCTGTTGTAACAGTGGGCGAAGCGCGGACATATCTCAGCCGGAGATTTAAGAAAGTTGTGGAGGAAGAAGCATGAAAGTTCTCGGAAGCGCAGTTCTCACGATGGAAGTTTTTGTGATGGGATTTGCCATGCTTCTGGCAAAAGATATTCATGAACCTGCAACGATCATCTACGGCTTTGCTTTCATGCTCGTCACCATTGCAACAGTCCGATTACTGAAGAAGAGAATCGGCTGGATCATCGGTTCAATTCTCCAGTTCGCACTTATGGCCTACAGCGTCGTCGTCCCGGCGATGGCGATCGTCAATCTGATTTTTATGGCCCTATGGGTGGCGGCCATAATCGTGGGGCGTAAGGGTGAGGCCGCGCGAGCAGCTTTACTGTCGCAAGGGCCTCCAAAACCCTAATAGACTGGCGCAGTGAAAATAGAGCAGACCCTCATCCTCGTAAAGCCTGATGGCGTTTCGCGAGGACTTGTTGGTGAAATCATCTCTCGCGTCGAAGCAAAGGGATATGTAATTGCAGATCTCAAGCTGATGCAGGCAGATCGTGCTCTTCTCGAACGACACTACGCAGAGCATCAAGGTAAGCCGTTCTTTGAACCACTTGTTGAATTTATGCTCTCAGGTCCGATCGTTGCAATTATTGCAGAGGGTCAACGCGTCATCGAGGGCTTTAGATCTCTTGCAGGTGCTACAGATCCAACTGTTGCAGCTCCTGGAACTATTCGTGGAGATCTTGCACGTGATCAAGGAACAAAAGTTCAGCAAAATCTTGTTCATGGTTCTGACTCACCAGAGTCAGCAGCCCGTGAAATAGCAATCTTCTTCGAAGGGAAGTAAATGAGCCTCAGGACATCTTTCGTCGGTCGCGATATGGCGATCGATCTTGGTACAGCAAACACACTCGTCTATGTACGTGGGCGTGGAATTGTTCTTAATGAACCTTCAGTGGTTGCAGTCAATCAAGATACTGGTGCAGTTCTCGCAATCGGAACTGAAGCAAAGCTGATGATCGGTCGCACCCCTGGCAATATCGTTGCTATCCGCCCACTCAAAGATGGCGTGATCGCAGATTTTGATACAACCGCTCGCATGCTTAAGCACTTTATCCGTAAGGTTCATGGTCGACGCGTTCTTGCAAAGCCACGCCTTGTGATCTGTGTTCCTTCAGGAATTACTGGCGTTGAACAGCGCGCCGTAACAGAGGCTGGTTACGATGCTGGTGCACGCAAGGTCTACATCATTGAAGAACCTATGGCTGCAGCAATTGGTGCAGGCCTTCCAATCCACGAACCAACCGGAAACATGGTTGTCGATATCGGTGGCGGAACAACAGAAGTTGCTGTGATTTCACTTGGTGGAATCGTGACCGCACTCTCTATTCGAGTCGGTGGAGATAAGCTCGATCAAGCCATTATTGACTGGGTAAAGCGTGAATATTCACTTCTTCTTGGTGAGCGCACAGCTGAAGAAATTAAGATGGCTATCGGTTCTGCATATGTTCTACCAGATGAGAAAGATGCCGAAATTCGTGGTCGCGACCTTGCGACAGGACTTCCGAAGACAATTATTGTGACAGCAGCTGAGATTCGTAAGGCGCTGGATGAGCCAGTGAAGGCGATCGTTGCAGCTGTTAAGAACACTCTTGATAAGTGTCCACCAGAACTTTCATCAGATCTGATCAACCGCGGAATCGTACTTACTGGAGGCGGTGCGCTACTTAAGGGTCTTGATGAGCGTCTTCGTCGCGAAACGGGAATGCCTATCCACGTAGCTGAGCATGCACTAGATGCTGTTGTTGAGGGTTCAGGTAAATGTATTGAAGAGTTCGAGGCACTTGAAAAGGTCTTGATCTCAGAACCACGTCGATAGGCTGCTAGGTCATGGCGCGCGGCGGGGATAACCGCGGGCGTTTACTGCTCATCATCCTGGTTATTACATCGCTATTTCTGATCACTCTTGATCTGCGCGGTGTTTCAGTAATTAGTGGATTGAAGACAGGAACACAGAG
>CANESA010000011.1 GCA_947440735.1 Candidatus Nanopelagicaceae bacterium | reverse complement strand
TTGCGCTCTGTGAAAATAAAACGCTTCATCTTTGGGTTCCATCGACGTGTCTGATGTCCAAAATGGACTCCACTGTCGAGGAGTTCACGCATTGTTACTCCTGCCATGACGGCACTCCTTTTTAGATTTCCTTGCGCGCGCAGAAGCACTCGCAGAAAATCTGCTCGGTTTATGACTTAACGCTTTGTTAAGTCCGTCGCACTTACAACGCCGACTAATGCTTGTGACATCAGACCGAAGTGGCTTTCATTCCTTGCAAAGCAATTCATGAATAAGTGCTGAGAAGTCATCGATCTTTCGACCGATGCTGGGCGAAATTCTACCTGAGGTAGATGAGTGCAAAATCCCCGACTCTAGGCGCGAGGATGGGCTTGCTTGAAGGCTTTTTGTAGCCGTTCGGTCGATACGTGGGTGTAGATCTGTGTGGTGGCAAGGGATGCATGGCCCAAAATTTCTTGGACGGTGCGAAGGTCTGCTCCGCCTTCTAATAAATGAGTGGCGGCAGAATGGCGAAGTCCATGAGGCCCCATCCGCTCGACACCCTCGAGAGCCGATAACGCTTCATAAACGACAGTGCGCACAGTGCGTTGATCAATTCGTTTTCCGCGAGCTCCTAGAAAAACAGCTGTCCCTGATTTATCCGAAGCGACGAGTGGACGAGCACTTTTGATCCAAGTATCGAGCGCCTTCATTGCTGGATTTCCCAAAGGAATCGTGCGCTCTTTATTTCCTTTTCCTAAAACTCGAATCGTATTTCGAGAATAATCAACATCTGAAAAATCTAATCCACATAGCTCAGATACTCGAGCGCCTGTGGCATAGAGCACTTCCAGAATTGCTAGATCGCGCACTGCAAGAGGACCTTCTTCTTCACCTACTCGGACTTCGAGCGCATCCATTGCAAGAGAGGCATCTGCAACGGTGAGAACTTCAGGAAGTGTGCGATGACCCTTCGGTGTAGCAAGAGATATTCCGACATCACTTGCAAGATGTCCTTTCTTATGAGCCCACTTTGTGAAGATTCGAATCGATACTGCCCTGCGAGAAAGTGTTGTGCGGGCTCCCCCTTTGACCTGCTGATTTGCAAGCCATGAGCGAATATGGGCAAGTGAAAGTTCAGAGAGATCGCCAACTTTGAGAGTTGTTAAGTGTTCAATCAAACTATCGAGATCGCCGAGGTATGCCCGGATAGTGTGTACCGAAAGGTTGCGTTCGCGCTCTAAATGAAAAGCAAAATCGTCACGTATCTTTTCGATCTCATGACTCATAGAACAAGGTTACTCGGGCTTTCGTCCCTGACGCAGTAAGCCGAAGGTGAGCGCATCTTCTAGCGCCATGGCAGATGCTGCAATAACGTTTTCATGTACGCCTACTGTGCTCCACTCGCCCTTACCGTCAGAAGTTTCAACGAGTACGCGTGTAATAGCACCGGTTCCAAGGCGACCTTCGAGGATACGCACTTTGTAATCTGTCAGCTCTAGAACAGCAAGTTCTGGGTAAAGCGCATTGAGACCATCACGGAGTGCGCGATCGAATGCGTTTACTGGTCCGTTTCCAGAACCACTACATGTGATCTCTTTGCCTTGCGCAGTTACTGTCACTTCAGCTTTTGTAACGATAGATCCTTCGCTGCGCTCTGTTGTGGTGAGCCAGTGATCGATTGTGAAAAACGTTGGGCGCTTTCCTGCGAGCTCTTCGTGAAGAAGTAATTCAAAGGAAGCATCGGCTGCCTCAAAGGTAAAGCCCCGTGATTCCATCTCTTTCACGCGTTCAACTACGCGACCAATGAGATCGCGATCTCCCCCAAGATCAACACCGAGTTCTTGAGACTTCAATTCAATAGATGCACGCCCTGCCATCTCTGAGACCAACATACGCATATCGTTTCCGACAGATCCTGGATCTTCGTGTTGATAGAGATTCGGATCAACCTTGATCGCAGATGCGTGAAGACCCGCCTTATGCGCAAATGCAGATACACCTACATATGGCTGACGTGCAGACGGTGAAACGTTAGTCACCTCAGCGACAGCATGTGAGATACGGAAAGCTTCTTGCAGAGCATTAACTGGCAATACCTGCTTCTTTTTCTTGAGCTCAAGGTTTGCAATGATCGAAACCAGGTCGGCATTTCCTGTGCGCTCACCGTATCCATTAAGAGTTCCCTGAACATGTGTAACGCCAGCTTCGATGGCAGCCATCGAGTTAGCGATTGCACAGCCTGTGTCGTTGTGGCAGTGGATACCAAGACGGGCACTTGATGCTTGTAAGACGTCATGAACAACTTGTGAAAGTTCATCTGGCAACATTCCGCCATTAGTGTCACAGAGTGCGATGACATCAGCACCTGATTCAGCAGCAACGCGAACAACTTCGAGTGCGTATGCACGATTGTTGCGATATCCGTCAAAGAAGTGTTCAGCATCTAAAAATACGCGTTGACCCTCTTGGCGAAGGTGTGTGATGCTGTCGCGGATCATCTCGAGGTTTTCATCGAGTGAAGTTTTGAGAGCAAGATCAACATGGCGATCAAATGCTTTTGCAACCAGAGTGACGGCAGGTGCACCACTATCGCGAAGTGCGCCAAGGAGGGCATCATCTGCAGCCTTTACATTGGGGCGACGTGTGGCACCGAACGCGACAAATGTTGAATTCTTGAGTTTCAATTCCTTCTTAGCGAGTGCGAAAAATTCAGTATCTTTTGGATTAGCTCCTGGCCATCCACCTTCAATAAAGCCGACACCGAGATCATCAAGGTGGCGAGCAATTGTTAACTTATCGTGGACAGAAAGGTTGAGCCCCTCTTGCTGTGCGCCATCGCGCAAAGTGGTGTCATAGATATGGAATGAGTCATCGATTGTCATCAGAGAACTCTCTTTACCCAGCCATGTTTATCTTCGAGATTTCCATGTTGAATAGCAAGTAGGTGGTTGCGGATCTGCATAGTGATGACGCCAGGCTGACCATCGCCTGTTACCCAGGTTCCCATCGTGCTCTTTGCTTGGCCGATGGGTGAGACAACAGCTGCAGTTCCGCATGCAAAAGTCTCAGTGATTTCACCGGATGCAATTCCTGACTGCCAATCGCTGGTACTAATCATTCCTTCTTCGACTTTATATCCAAGATCTGCAGCAACGGTCAAGATCGAATCGCGTGTGACTCCTGGCAATAAAGTTCCGGTGAGCTGTGGTGTAAATATTGTGGCATCTGTGCCTTTACCTTTAACGAAGTAAAGGTTCATGCCGCCCATCTCTTCAACCCACTTGCGTTCTACCGCATCTAACCAAACAACTTGATCGCAACCTTCTTTTGCCGCAGCTTTCTGTGCGACAAGGCTCGCTGCGTAATTTCCACCACACTTTGCTTCACCTGTTCCGCCAAGAGAAGCTCGAACGTATTCGGTGGAGATCCAGACAGAGACTGCCTTTGATGGATCAAAGTAAGCGCCCGCTGGTGTTGCAATAAGAAGATAGGTAGCTTTATTTGATGGACGAACGCCAAGTCCGACTTCTGTAGCGATCATAAATGGGCGAATATAAAGCGACTCCCCCACTTTATTCGGAACCCATCCAGCATCTTGCTTAACAAGTGCTTCAACGGTTTCCATAAAGAGTTCAACGGGCATTTCAGGAAGTGCCAAACGTGCAGCACTTCGTGCAAAACGCTTTGCATTTGCTTCAGGGCGAAAGAGTGCGATCCCACCATCTGGTTGGCGGTATGCCTTCATTCCTTCAAAGATTTCCTGACCGTAGTGAAATACAGCAGTTGCTGGATCTAATGAGATTGGGCCATACGGAACAAGCTCTGGCTCTGCCCATCCCGTCTTCTCATCCCACTGGCAGATAACCATGTGATCGGTGTAGTACTTACCGAATCCACCTTCAGCAACGAGTGCATCACGAGTTGCTGCATCCTTTGCCTGTGGGTTGAGAGTAATTTTCATTTCAGAGTAGCGCTAGGAGCGCATCCCCCACTTGTGTAGTGCTTCGCTTGGCATCGCCTCTTATAGCAAGATCTTTCGCAACGGCTGCTTCAACATCACGAGCAGCCTGAGTAAGTCCGAGATGATCAAGCATCATCGCAACTGACATGACTGTTGCCGTTGGATCAGCCAAATTCTTGCCAGCGATATCAGGAGCTGAACCGTGCACCGGTTCAAACATTGACGGGAATGCACCAGTTGGATTGATATTGCCAGATGCTGCCAAACCAATTCCGCCACAGATTGCAGCAGCAATATCGGTCAAGATATCTCCGAAGAGGTTATCTGTGACAACCACGTCAAAGCGATCTGGGTTTGTTACAAAGAACATGGATGCCGCGTCAACGTGTAAATAATCTGTTGTGATCGTTGGATATTCCTTGGCTACTTCATTAAATGTACGAGTCCAGAGACTCCCGGCGCGAGTCAAAACATTGTTTTTGTGAACCAAGGTGAGCTTCTTGCGATCACGCTTGGTGGCAAGTTCAAATGCATATCGGATAGCACGCTCAGCACCACGACGAGTATTCAGTGATTCCTCAGTTGCAATCTCGTTTTCAGTACCGAGAGCAAGAACGCCACCTGCACCTACATAAGGACCTTCAGTTCCTTCGCGCACAACTACAAAATCAATAGGAGCTTTTGTTGCAAGTGGTCCAGTGACACCTTGTGCAAGGCGAGCAGGACGTAAGTTGATGTAGTGATCGAATGCAAAGCGAAGCTTGAGCAAGAGTCCGCGCTCAAGGACTCCACTTGGAACTGTTGGATCTCCAACAGCACCAAGCAAAATCACATCTGACTTTGCAATCTCAGCCATGACTGAATCAGGAAGAACCTCGCCTGTGCGATGCCAATAACCTGCACCAAGATCGTATTCAGTCTTCGTAAAAGTTGTCTCATACTTTGCAGCAACTTTATCGAGGATGCGAATACCTTGAGCCACAACCTCTGGACCAATTCCATCTCCAGCGATGACAGCAAGGTTTATATTTTTTGACATTAGCCCACCAGGGAGACAGAGCGAACGAGATCTGCTCCTATTTCCTTTGCAACAGCTGCAGCAACGGATTCTGTGACGGTTGAGTCAACGGTAATTGCCATAAGTGCGCTACCGCCTTGAGCCTGTCGAGCAACTTGCATTCCTGCAATGTTGATCTTGGCAGCTCCGAGTGCGTTACCGACTGCGCCTACAACTCCTGGACGATCTGAATAACGTAAGAAGAGCATGTTCTCAGTTGGTGGAAGATCAAGATCAAAACCATCGATTGCGATGATCTTCTCGACCTTACGAATACCCATGAGCGTTCCATCAACCTTGATTGACTTTCCATTACTTAGCGCAAGATGGAGAGAGATCATGCTGCGGTACTCAGGGCTATCAGGTGTCGTTGTAACACTTGAACTTACTCCGCGTTCTGCAGCTAACCCTGGTGCATTGACGTAGGTAACATCTTCAGATCCCGCTGCAAGAAGTGCACCCTTAAGCGCGCTAATTGCTAATACAGATGAATCATGTCCTGAGATATCTCCCATGACGGTGATTTCCATACTGACAGGAAGTTCGCCTGCTAACGCAGTTCCGATCTGCGCCATCTTCTCAACCAATGGAAGTGATGGGCGAATCTCGTCATGGATTGCTCCACCCTTGACGTTAACTGCATCAGGCACAAGTTCTCCGCCAAGTGCTTTACGCACTGAGACAGCAACTGCAATACCTGCACGCTCTTGCGCCTCATCAGTAGATGCGCCGAGGTGAGGAGTTGCAACAACTTGATCAAGTTCAAATAGCGGTGAGTCAGTACATGGCTCTGTCGCATAGACATCAAGGCCAGCACCTGCAACGCGTCCTTCTTTAATTGCGTTATAGAGAGCTGTCTCATCGAGAACTCCACCGCGAGCAGCATTGATAATGCGAACTTCTGGCTTTACCTTCTTGAGGGCTTCTTCGCCGATGAGATTTGCTGTCTCTTTTGTCTTTGGCAGGTGGATAGTAATGAAATCACTGCGCTTTAAAAGTTCATCAAGTTCGACTAACTCAACGTTGAGCTGAGCAGCTTTTGCAGGTTGCAGATAAGGATCGTAGGCAATGACGTTCATGCCAAAGGCCTGCATGCGGTGAGCGACAAGTTGTCCGATGCGACCAAAGCCAACAATGCCAAGAGTCTTCTCGAATAGTTCGGCACCGGTGTACTTAGAACGCGCCCACTTTCCGTTGCGCAAGGCAGCGTGTGCAGGTGAGACAAAACGTGCAGATGCCAACAAGAGTGCAATGGCAAGCTCTGCCGCTGAAACAATATTGGAGGTTGGAGCGTTAACAACCATGACACCTGCTGCAGTTGATGCAGGGATATCAACGTTATCTAGACCAACACCGGCACGTGCAATGACGCGAAGTCCTTTAGCAGCAGCGATCGCCTCTGCATCCATCTTGGTTGCAGAACGAATCAAAACAGCGTCGACACCTTTACCGAGAGCTTCGAGAAGCTCGGCTCGGTTTGCGCCATCACAGTTACGCACTTCAAAGTCAGGGCCCAACGCATCAAGGGTCGCTGGACTTAACTCTTCGGCAATTAAAACAACTGGTTTAGGCACGTGATGCGCTTCCTTCTTGGTAATCGTCCTTGTTGGTGTTCTTCATCCAGCTAAACATCTTGCGAAGTTCGCGACCAACAGCCTCGATGGGATGTGTCTCGCCCTTTGCGCGAAGTGACTTAAATTCTGGAGCACCCGCTTCTTGATCATCGATAAAGCGCTTTGCAAATGCTCCTGATTGGATATCTGCAAGAACAGCCTGCATATTCTCTTTCACGCGAGGATCGATAACGCGTGGACCCGAAACATAATCACCGAATTCAGCTGTATCTGACACTGACCAGCGCTGCTTTGCGATTCCACCTTCGTACATCAAATCTACGATCAACTTGAGCTCGTGAAGACATTCAAAGTATGCAACTTCTGGTTGGTATCCAGCTTCGGTCAGAACTTCAAAGCCGTACATCACTAGCTGTGATGCACCGCCACAGAGAACTGATTGCTCACCGAAGAGATCTGTTTCGCACTCTTCAGTAAATGTTGTGAGGATTCCGCCAGCGCGAAGTCCGCCGATCGCCTTCGCATACGAAAGTGTGAGTGGCCATGCGCTGCCAGTTGAATCTTGCTCCACAGCAACGATGACTGGAACTCCGCGTCCTGCTGAGTACTCACGACGAACCAAGTGGCCTGGACCCTTTGGTGCAACCATGCAGACATCAACATTTGCTGGTGGCGTGATGTAACCAAAACGAATATTGAAACCATGTCCAAAGAAGATCGCGTCCCCTGCTTTGAGGTTTGGCTCGATTGACTCTTTGTAGATGTGGCGCTGTACGTGATCTGGCGCCAAAATCATGATGACAGTTGCTTCCTTAACTGCATCAGCAACACTTGTCACGCGAAGGCCTGCTTCTTCTGCCTTTGCGCGAGATGGCGAACCATCTTTAAGTCCAACTCGCACATCAACACCTGAGTCGCGAAGACTCAGCGCGTGTGCATGGCCTTGTGAGCCGTAACCGATGATCGCGACCTTGCGACCCTGGATGATTGAGAGATCTGCATCCTCTTCGTGATACATCGTTGCCACGGTATTTCTCCTTTTTCCTATGTACTATCGAGATCTAGTTTAGTTCTGATAATCGGGTTGGGTGTCGTGCTTGGTATTGCTGATCGCACCTTCGAGGACCTCTTCGATGCGTATTACATTGATTAACTTGTCCAGCTGGGCGATCACTTGCTCTAGGGAGTGACCCTCGACACTTACTTCGATGATCATCTTTGAAATCTTTGAATTCTCTGTCGGACCTACAGTCAGAGAGTCAATGTTGTAAGTACGGCGTGCGAAAAGCCCTGCAACACGTGCAAGTACGCCAGGTTCGTTTTCGACGAGAACTTCTAGTTTATGGATGGCCATTAGAGCTCCTGTGAATCCCAGTCAGGCGCGGTAGCGCGAGCGATCATAATGTCATCGTTAGATGTACCTGCTGCAACCATCGGCCAGACCATCGCATCGCGATGAACTCGGAAATCAACAACCACTGGTTGGTCATTAATTGACATAGCCTTTTCGATTGTTGCATCAACATCTTCTGGACGCTCACACGCAAGACCAACACAACCCATCGCCTCTGCCAACAGTGGAAAGTTAGGGACGCGCTTTGACTCAAGGCTGGTATTTGAATATCGGCTGTCATAAAACAGGGTCTGCCACTGGCGAACCATTCCAAGACTTTCGTTATTAATGATCGCAATCTTTACCGGGATGTTATTGAGTGCGCAGGTAACGAGTTCTTGATTTGTCATCTGGAAACATCCATCGCCATCGATAGCCCAGACAGTTGTATCTGGTGCGCCCACCTTTGCACCCATTGCAGCAGGAACTGCATAACCCATAGTTCCTGCTCCACCTGAGTTGAGCCATGTACGTGGCTTCTCATACTTTACAAATTGTGATGCCCACATCTGATGCTGACCAACGCCAGCAGCGAAAATTGTGTCAGGACCACAGATTTGGCTCAGGCGTTCGATAACAAATTGCGGAGAGAGTGAACCATCTGTTGGGATGTCATAACCCAATGGATATGTTGCGCGTAACTTATTCATTGACTGCAGCCATGGTGTGATATCTGCAGCGTTCTTTGCAAGAGCGGCCTTCAGAGCTGGAATCAGCGCTTTCATCGTCTCTCGTACATCACCAATAACAGGCACATCTGCGTAGCGGTTCTTACCGATTTCAGCAGGGTCGATATCTGCATGAATTACCTTTGCATTGACGGCAAAGGTAGAGAGCTTTCCAGTGACGCGATCATCAAAGCGCGCACCTAGCGTAATAAGTAGGTCAGCTTTCTGCAGAGCAGTAACAGCAGCAACGGTTCCGTGCATACCAGGCATACCCATATGTAATGGATGCGAATCTGGGAACGCACCACGAGCCATAAGAGTGGTGACAACTGGTGCACCAAGAAGTTCTGCAAGTTCCAATAACTCACGTGCAGCGTTAGCTTTAATTACACCACCGCCAACATAGAAGACTGGCTTAAGTGATGAGGCGATCAGCGCTGCTGCATCATTAATTGCACCCTGATTTGGCATCAACTGTGGCTTGTATCCCGGAAGGTCAATACTTGTTGGCCAGTTGTAGGTCGTCTCTTTCTGAAGTGCATCTTTTGCAATATCGACGAGAACTGGTCCAGGACGACCGGTTGTGGCGATATGGAACGCTTCAGCAATGACGCGAGGAATATCGTGTGGGTTGGTAACAAGGAAGTTATGTTTTGTGAATGGCATTGTGATGCCGCGAATATCTGCCTCTTGAAAAGCGTCGGTACCGATTGCAAGAGATGGAACTTGTCCGGTGATTGCAACCATTGGAACAGAATCCATGGCAGCATCGGCCAAAGGTGTTACTAAGTTTGTTGCACCTGGCCCAGATGTTGCAATACAGACACCTGCGCGACCCGTCACTTGGGCATACCCAGTTGCAGCGTGGCCAGCACCTTGTTCGTGACGAACCAAAATATGGCGAATTGTGGAGTCGAAGATTGGATCGTAGGCGGGAAGAATCGCACCGCCAGGAATACCAAACATCACATCTACGCCTGCTGCTTCAAGGCTTTTCACCAATGAAGTAGCTCCATTCATTGTCGCGCCGTTTGCTGTTGGTACATGTGCCATCTCTTCGTACTCCTTTCCCGTCTCGCTCTATCTTGTTCTATCTCATTAAATGAAAAAACCCTCAGAGATCTGAGGGCGCGTGATGCTTGAAGGCACGCGCTATCGAATCACCACCACTGATGAAGAGAGAGCGCGTGTTGTTGTCATAGCCATATTCTCCAATGAGAAGGGCAAAGCGTCAAGACGTGAGATAGCGATCTCACAATATGAGAGCACCTACAGGGAAGACGTTAGTCGCAGACGGCCCCACGAGAGGCGGTACCGACAAGCCGTGAATACTTATTGAGCACGCCACGGGTGTATTTATGTGGCAACGGCTTCCATCCAATTTTACGAGCCTCTAACTCTGCTGGCTCTACCAAGAGATCTAGGGTGCGACTGGTGATATCGATTCGTACGAGGTCGCCATCTTTAATAAATGCAATTGGTCCGCCATCAACCGCTTCTGGCGATACGTGGCCAACACATAAACCAGTTGATCCTCCAGAGAAACGACCGTCGGTCAGAAGGAGTGTTGATTTTCCTAGACCTGCGCCTTTGATGGCACCGGTGATCATCAACATCTCGCGCATACCGGGTCCACCCTTTGGACCCTCGTAACGAATGACAACTACATCACCCGCTTGAATAGTTCCATTCTCTAACGCATCCATTGCAGATTGCTCGCGTTCGAAGACTCGAGCGGGACCTTCAAAACTTGTAATACCAATTCCAGCCGTTTTACATACGGCACCTTCTGGCGTGAGTGATCCGCCCAAGATTGTGATTCCGACATCTGTAGAAAGTGGACGATCAATTCCGCGAAGCACATCTCCATCTGCAAGCGGTGGATTGATATCAGCTAAGTTTTCAGCCATCGTCTTTCCCGTCACAGTCAACGTATCTCCGTGAAGATAGCCAGCATCAAGCAAAATCTTAAGGACTACAGGGATGCCGCCAACTCGGTCTACATCTGACATCACAAATCTTCCAAATGGCTTGAGATCTCCGAGTAGTGGAACCTTTGAGCCGATGCGATGGAAATCTTCTAGAGTTAAGTCAACATCTGCTTCATGTGCAATTGCCAGTAAGTGCAGGACCGCATTTGTTGATCCACCGAGTGCCATCAAAATTGTAATTGCGTTCTCAAATGCCTTCTTGGTGAGAATCATTCGAGTGGTGATTCCGAGCTTAATAAGGTTAACAACTGCCTCACCGGATGCGATGGCGTATGCATCGCGTCTGCGATCAACTGCAGGAGGTGCTGCAGAGCCCGGCAATGAAAGCCCAAGTGCTTCACCGATCGCTGCCATTGTGTTCGCTGTATACATTCCGCCACAAGCACCTTCGCCAGGACAGATTGCGCGCTCAATTTGATCAACTCGATCTTGAGTAATGAGTCCGCGAGCACATGCACCGACAGCTTCGAATGCATCAATGATGGTGACATCTTTTCCATCTACCTGGCCCGGAAGAGTTGATCCCGCGTATACAAATACCGCAGCAACATCTAGACGAGCCGCCGCCATCATCATTCCTGGAAGTGATTTATCGCAGCCAGCAAAGGTGACCATTCCATCAAATCGCTCTGCTTCCATCACTGTCTCAACCGAGTCGGCAATAACTTCGCGCGAGACTAATGAGAAGTGCATACCTTCATGTCCCATTGAAATTCCATCAGAGACTGAGATGGTTCCAAATTGCATAGGGAAACCACCCGCTGCAAGGACGCCTTCTTTGGATGCTTTAGCAAGGCGATCGAGTGAGAGATTACATGGGGTGATTTCATTCCACGAAGATGCGATTCCAATCTGAGGTTTTACCCAATCTTCATCACCCATGCCCACTGCACGTAACATTCCGCGAGCAGGGGCACGCTCTAAGCCATCAGTGACAATTCCAGACCGCGGCTTCATCTTCGTCATGAGATAATTCTAGCCTTAAAACAATCCATCTTTGCCTTTCTTGAGGAGTACTTGTGTCACAAAAGTCTGCAAGCCAGTTAGAGCTCGATCCAAATCGCTGGCGTACCTTATTCGTTGTTGCCATCGCCCAGTTGATGGTCGTTCTTGATTCATCCATCGTCAATATTGCGATCCCAAGTGCAAAGGCAGATCTTGGAATATCAGATGCCAATCAGCA
>CANESA010000010.1 GCA_947440735.1 Candidatus Nanopelagicaceae bacterium | reverse complement strand
GGGAAGTCAACGCTTGCTCTGCAGACTGCCCATAACCACCAACAACGCGGACGTGGCGGATTAATTTTCACTTCGCAGGACAGAGCTGGAGCTGGAAAGATTTCATCACGTCTCGGATTAACCAGTGCAGCGATTGAAGTTCTGCCCGGTTTTGATATTCATAAATTTGTTGTCGATAAGCTATCTATCGGAGAGCGCATCGATTATGTAATCTGCGATGAAGCCCAATTTTATCAACCAGAGCAGATCGAAGAGCTGGCTCGAATCGTGGATGGTCTGGGAATCGATGTTTACGCCTTTGGAATCTTGGCAGATTTTAGGACGAAGCTCTTTCCTGGTTCAGGGCGATTAGTTGAGTTAGCAGATCGAGTAAACACCTTGCAGGTGGAGGCCCTTTGCTGGTGTGGATCCCGCGCCACACATAACGCCCGTACCGTCGGCGGAAAAATGGTTACCGAAGGCGAGCAAGTAGTTGTTGGAAACGTTGGATCTACTGATGAAGTCGCATATGAGGTTCTCTGTCGAAGGCACCATATGCGTGGTGTCACTGCACGAAATTCAAGAGCGGGTCATATCTCTAGCGACCCGCTGCCTTTTAACGAACTCTAAGCAATCTCACACACAAACCTCACGCAATTGGAGAAGCAATGACAAAAGTACGTGGACTCGCAGCTGTTAGTAAGGGTGCGCCCTTTAAGCGTTTTGATTTTGAGCGTCGCGAGTTAGGCAGCAACGATGTCAAGATTGATATCGCCTTCGCTGGAATATGTCACTCTGATATCCACCAAGTCCGTGAAGAGTGGGGTCCCGCACTATTTCCAATGGTCCCAGGTCATGAAATTGCTGGCGTCGTAGCTGAGATCGGATCTGGTGTCACGAAGTTTTCCGTAGGTGATCACATCGGTGTTGGTGTGTTTATCGATTCTTGCCGCAAGTGTCAGCCTTGTAAAGACGGTCTAGAACAATATTGCGATGAAGGAATGACGGGGACGTATAACACTCTAGAGCGCGATGGTAAGACTGTCGCAATGGGCGGATATAGCAATATATTCGTAGTCAACGAAAACTATGCAGTCACGATTCCGAAATCAATGCCTCTTGATGGTGTTGCACCATTGCTCTGCGCAGGAATTACTCTCTATTCACCCCTCAAACATTGGAAAGCTGGCAACGGCACACGCGTTGCAGTGATGGGTCTAGGTGGCTTGGGACATATGGGTGTGAAATTTGCGCATGCTCTTGGCGCGCACGTAACAGTTATCTCCCACTCCCCAAATAAACGAGAAGCAGCGCTAGCGATGGGCGCTGATGAATTTATCTGCGTGAAGGATCCAAAAGACCTCAAGCCATTTGCTCGCACCTTTGATCTCATTCTCAATACTGTCAGCGCTCAGATCGATATCAATGACTATCTCTCCACCCTTACTATTGATGGAACGCTTGTGGTCATTGGACTTCCCGGTGCACCGTATCCAGTACACGTTGGTTCTCTGCTGAATGGAAGAAAATCTCTCGCGGGATCAATGATTGGCGGAGTTGCTCAAACTCAAGAGATGATTAACTTCAGCGCCGAGCATGGAATTCTCAGTGATATTGAAGTCATCAGCGCAGATTATGTAGATCAGGCTTATGAAAGAACGGTTGCAAGTGATGTGAAGTATCGCTTTGTAATCGATGCAAGCACAATCTAATTCAACCAAATCCAATCTGACTAGATGAACCGATGCAGCACGCCCACAAGTATCGGTGCGACCACTAGCGCCGGTAGTAGATTTCCGACCGCAATAGTTTTGATCTTCAGTAGACCAAGGCCAATAGATAAAAGCATCAATCCACCAACAATTGTCATCGCATCAACTTGGTATCCAGCCAGGATGTTTCCGAGGGCGAAGCCAATAACGGTCCAGACTCCCTGATAGATACCGACAGGGATGGCAGAGGCTGCAACGCCCCAACCTAGACTTGCAGCAAAGGCCATGGCTGCAAAAAAGTCGAGTGATGATTTGAGAATGAGCTGGTCTGTGCCCGTGCCCATACCATCGCTAATTGAACCAAGGATTGCTAACGGACCAATCACAAAGAGGAGTGAGGAAGAAATAAAGCCTTCAACGAATGTTCCTTGGCCGTCGGCTTTGAATTTAACTCTTAAGAAGTTGCCAAAACTTTCTAATCTGATTTCAAGATTTGCTGCGCTTCCAATGATTCCACCTAAAAGTAGTGAAGCCAAAATCGCTAAAAGAGGCCAACCTTTTGGCAACGCTTCTATATAACTCACTGATCCAACAGCAATGAGCGCTGTGGAAGCTCCAAGAATTGTGATCAAGCCAAGTACATCTGTAATAAGCGCGCGCATACGATCTGGCATACGACCGCCGATTAATACTCCGAGAGATGCGCCTGAGATAATAGTGATGATATTGATGAGTGTTCCAGAGCCTGTAAACATTGGCCAAGAGTACTTAAAGTCCAACCATAAAGGTAGGATGAACAGATGACGTTGCGCGAAATCCTCTCTCACCTCAAGCCTCACAGAACAGTCCCGGTGGTGCCGTGGACTGCACAGAGTCGATGGGATCTCTCTTTCAAACGTGTATTTATTCTCTTTTTTGGTTTAGCAATCTTCGGATTAGGCGATGGATTAATTATTCAGTCAGGTCTGGGTAATGCACCATGGTCGGTCCTTGCTCAAGGGATATCGCTAAAAAGTGGTCTATCAATTGGTACATCTACCTTGATTATTGGTTCACTTGTTCTTGCTCTCTGGATTCCGCTCAGAGAGCGTCCCGGTTTTGGAACTCTTTCGAATATCATTGTTATTTCACTCTTCATTGAGATCGCAACAAATATTTTTCCCAAACAAGAAGATTTGCTTCGTGGTCTGATTTTTACTCTCACAGGAATAGCAATGGTGGGAATAGGTTCTGCTCTCTACATCACATGTGGACTCGGTCCTGGGCCACGAGATGGAGCAATGACGGGTCTGCATCAACGGACCGGAGTGCGCGTGGGACGAGTTCGTCTAGGTCTTGAGGTTGTTGTCTCCATCGCTGGGGCCCTTCTCGGTGGCACATTGGGCCTAGGCACGCTTCTGTTCGCCCTGTTGATTGGCCAATCCGTTGCCATTTCTTTCGGCCTTTTAGCGCGCCTAACCTCAAAGTAGGGCTCTCGGTCAGATATTTTGACCCTATCAAAGAGCTCCCCATCCTCGATCGGTCTGTGAGCCGCCATTTCACACGGGGTCGCAACCACCCCCGATAACAAAATGAGGAAGGTTCAACATGCTCGATAGTTACTTCAAAATATCCGAGCGCGGATCGACAGTGGCACAGGAAGTGCGTGGCGGAGTCGTCACATTCTTCACTATGGCTTACATCGTAGCGCTCAACCCATTGATCATTGGCCTAGCCAAGGATGCAGATGGAAAATATATCGGTGGCGGAGATGCTCCTAACTTAGCTCTCGTCGCCGCAATGACAGCACTTATGGCTGGCATTCTCACAATCCTGATGGGAGTTCTAGGTAACTACCCTCTCGCACTCGCCACAGGTCTCGGCCTCAACACATTTGTGGCAGTAAGTATCGCTTCGCAGATGTCATGGGCAGATGCAATGGGACTCGTAGTAATCGAAGGTCTGATCATTACCGTTCTTGTACTCACAGGCTTCCGCGGCGCAGTTTTCCGCGCCGTTCCCGGACAACTTAAGATCGCGATATCAGTAGGTATTGGACTTTTTATCGCTCTCATCGGACTTGTCGATGCGGGCTTTGTTCGTCGCACCGGTTCAGGCCCTGTCCCTGTCATGCTTGGTGAGAATGGAAACCTAGTGGGTTGGCCAATTATCGTCTTTGGTTTCGGACTCCTCTTAACAATCGCTCTCATGGTCAAGAAGATCAAGGGCGCAATTTTGATCGGAATCGTCGTAGCAACAGCTGCTGCAATCGCGATCGAGTCAGCATTTAAAATTGGACCACTATTCAACGGTGCAACAGGTGCGGTAAATCCAAAGGGTTGGAATCTCAATGTTCCAGCAATGCCTGCAGAGGTAGTTGCTACCCCCGACTTTTCACTCTTTGGTCAATTCAACCTCCTGGGCAGCTTTGATCGCGTTCCATTGATTACAGCGATCCTCTTCATCTTTACCCTCTTGCTCTCAGACTTCTTCGACACAGTCGGAACAGTTACTGCAATCGGTCACGAGTCAGGTTTGATTGATGATGAAGGAAATGTTCCAAATAACAACAAGATCCTCTTTGTTGACTCTCTAGCAGCTGTCGCTGGTGGAGCAGGAAGCATCTCATCTAACACCAGCTACATTGAATCTGCAGCCGGTGTTGGTGAAGGAGCTCGTACAGGCCTTGCCTCAGTTGTTACTGGTGTCATGTTCCTCCTCACAACATTCCTAGCCCCTCTAGTTGCTGTCATTCCTTATGAGGCTGCAACTCCGGCGCTAGTGATCGTTGGATTCCTCATGATGACTCAAATTAAAAATATTGACTGGGATGATATTGGAATAGCTCTTCCAGCATTCCTTACAATCATCCTGATGCCATTTACTTACAACATCTCTGTTGGAATTGGTGTTGGATTTGTGACCCACGTGATTATCCGAGCTGTTCAGGGACGCGCAAAGGAAGTTCATCCACTTCTCTGGGTCGTTTCAGGACTCTTCGTAATCTACTTCCTGCAATCCCCAATTAATATCTGGGTTGGATAAGTAACTTATATAAGAAATAGGCCGGGTATTCACTCTGAGTGAGTATCCGGCCTATTTTTTTCTACCAAGAAATTTGAGTCTTGCCGATCTGCTCCAACATTGAATTACATTGTGAGAATGGCTTAGAACCGAAGAAGCCACGATAGGCACTGAGCGGGCTTGGATGAGCGCTTTTAACTACACGAGATGAATCGAAGTAATCAGACATCTGCTGGGCATTACCACCCCACAGAATTCCTACCGCACCTCTTGAAGCAACTTCGCGAATGATGACCTCAGTGATTGCCATCCATCCACTTCTTTGATGCGCGTGTGACTCATCCGGAATTGTTGTCAGGGTACGGTTGATGAGTAAAACACCTTGACCCGACCAGCGTTCGAGGTTTCCATCAGTTGGCATCGCAGTACCAAGATCACTTTCGAGCTCTTTAAAAATATTGATCAGAGATGCAGGGAATGGTGAAACCTCAGGCCGCACGGAGAATGCAAAACCATCTGCGTAATCAGCATTTGGGTATGGATCTTGTCCGACAATAACAACCTTCACTTCATCAATAGCTGTACTCAACGGGGCAAGGATTCGATCTATCGCGGGTATATATCCGCCCTTACTGACACGGTCAAATGTAGAGGTGATCTCATTCTGAAGCGGTTCAAGTACTGGAAACCACGAAGGATGAACGGGTTGGAAAATTGGATGGTTCACGAAGATGCTCGTGCGTAAAAACGTGATCCATCAAAGGAAACGTTTACCTCGACGCCGAAGACTGCAGTGATATGTTCACTTGTCACCACCTGTTGCACGGGCCCGCTTACCGCAATCGAACCCTCCTTCAACAGTAAGGCGTGAGTTGTTCCCACCGGAATCTCTTCAATATGGTGGGTAACAATCACAGTTGCTGGAGCGCTTGGATCACTAGAGAATTGAGAGAAGCGGCGAAGCAGATCTTCGCGACCACCTACATCAAGGCCAGCGGTTGGCTCATCGAGTAGTAACAGTTCAGGATCTGCCATCAGAGCTCGTGATATTTGTACACGCTTCTTTTCACCTTCACTTAACGTTCCATAATCTCGATCTGCAAGTTCTCGCACACCGAATGTGGTCAGTAGCGCCACTGCTCGAGATTCATCCCATAAATCGTAATCTTCATTCCATCGACCGAGGACTGCATAAGCGGCAGTCACAACAACATCTCGAACCTTCTCCTCATATGGAATATCTTCTGAAATACCAACTCCTGCAAGACCAATACGAGTGCGGAGTTCAAAGAGATCGACCTTGCCCATCTCTTTCTCGAGTACAAAAACCTTGCCACTGGTAGGAAACGCTCGGGTGGCTAAGAGATTGAGCAGAGTCGATTTTCCCGCTCCATTTGGACCGAGAATGACCCAGCGCTCCCCTGGAGAAATAGCAAAGGTTATGGGGCCAAGGATCATCCGTGTGCCGCGACGAACGCAGACATCGGAAACTCGCAATACTTCTTGGCCACTCACGGACTAAAAGATATCTCTTCGCAGCGTTGAAGACCCGTAAATACGAGGAGATTGACCTGTGATTCACGATAATCTCTGCACATGGATAAGCAAAGCGCGTATTACACAGGCCTGATTCTGGTCTCCGGCGAAGATCGCCCTGGTATCACCGAGGCTCTATTCTCAACGCTCTCTCCATTCTCTTTGACGATCATGGATATTGAACAGGTAGTAATTCGCTCCCGCTTGATTTTGACCATCCTGATATCACTTGATCGTGCTCATGCTTCGGCGATCGAAACTGATCTCAACGAGAAGGCCGAATCGTTAGATCTAGACATTGCTATTGCTTTCTCTGAACAGAAGAGTGAGAGCATCGCTGCCAAAACTGGACTCACCCACGTCGTACTGCTTTCTCAAGATTTAAAACCAGCGGCGCTAGCTAGTATTGCTTCAGCAATTGCAGGTGTTGCAGGAAATATCGAACGTATTCAGCGCACTGCAAGTTATCCTGTCACGGCGATCGAATGCGTTGTCAGCGGTGCGCCTACGGCAACACTTAAAGGAGCTTTAACACCACTAGCCGCCCAACATTCGGTCGATATTGCTGTATCCCCCGGTGGTCTCATGCGTTGGGCGAAGAAGCTCGTTCTGATGGATGTTGATTCAACACTTATCTCACAAGAAGTCATCGAACTTCTGGGGGCCAAAGCTGGAGTTCAAACACAGGTGAAAGAAATTACCGAGAGAGCGATGGCTGGTGACATTGATTTCGAAGCCAGTCTTCGCGAAAGAGTCGCCCTACTCAAAGGGCTTCCTGAATCTGTTATTGATGAAGTGAGAAATGAAATCTCACTGACTCCCGGGGCAAAGACCTTGGTTTCAACTCTGCAAAAACTAGGGCATACCGTTGCCGTAGTATCTGGTGGCTTTATTAATGTGATTGAGCCTCTTCTTGCGTCATTAAACATCGTGCATTTTAGAGCGAACACTTTAGAGATCGTCGATGGACTTCTTACCGGACAGATACAAGGTCCTGTGATTGACCGTGCTGCTAAGGCAACAGCACTGAGGGATTTTGCCAAGTTGGAAGGGGTTGAGTTAGAACAGACCGTTGCCATCGGAGATGGTGCAAATGATTTAGATATGATCGCACTCGCCGGTCTTGGTATTGCCTTTAACGCTAAACCTGCCGTACGAGCCGCAGCAGATAGCGCTCTGAGCGCTCCCTATCTTGATAGCGTCCTTTATCTCCTGGGAATTACCCGCGAAGATGTAGAAGAGTCAGGTCAGAGCAACCGAAAGTAAAAGTCTTAAAGTCTGCAGGCATGAATATCGGTGACGAGAATTCCTCGCGCACCTAGCAGATACAAATCGTCCATCACTTTATTGGTTTCACTGCGAAGTACCATCGCTCGAACAGCTAACCAATCTGGGTTCTGTAGCGGTGAAATTGTTGGTGATTCCAATCCGGGAGTGATCGAGCACGCTGCATCAATCTCACTCTTTTTAATATCGTAATCCATCAGCACATACTGACGTGCAGTAACGACTCCCTGTAGACGTCGAATCAACACTTCAAGCTCTGGCGGAATAGCGACATCTTTTCGGGTGATGAGAATTGCTTCGCTGGTAAGGATCGGGTCACCAAATATCTCTAACCCTGCTTGACGTAGAGTATTTCCAGTACTGACTACATCTGCGATCACATCAGCTACTCCAAGGCGGACGCTACTTTCCACTGCGCCATCAAGTCGAACAACCTCTGCTGAAATTCCAAGAGTAGCGAGGTGGCTCTGCACTAGTCCTGGGTAGGCAGTTGCAACTCGTTTCCCGTTGATATCTTTCATTGAGTACTTCTTGCCCGCCGGACCAGCGAATCTAAATGTTGATCCACCAAAATTCAGAGCCATCACTTCAACTGCGAGGGCACCCGAGTCGATCAATAGATCTCGACCAGTAATTCCCGCTTCAAGTTCACCAGAACCTACATAGATCGCGATATCGCGAGGACGTAGGTAGTAAAACTCCACTGAGTTTGTTATATCAACGAGAACTAGGTCGCGCGAATCAGTGCGCTGTTTGTATCCGGACTCTTTCAGAATCGCAATAGACTCATCAGCAAGAGACCCTTTATTTGGGATCGCAATACGTAACATCATGCTCCTTTAAAAACTATAGAAATTTATAAATGTCCTGCGGAGTCAGACCACGCGCAAGCATGAGCGTCTGCAAGTGGAAAATCAATTGGCTGATTTCTTCGGATAGAGCTTCATCGCTCTCATGTTCTGCTGCAAGCCAGACCTCACCGGCCTCTTCAATGATCTTCTTACCAATCGCATGTACACCTGCATCAAGGGCTGCAACAGTTGCTGAATCAGCAGGACGCTCGATCGCCTTCTTCGAGAGCTCAACCCATAGATCATCAAATGACTTCATGCTCATAGTTTACTTGAAGATCAGCGCTCGAGACGCTCTATTTAGCTTGCGCCAAAGCTCGCAATTGTTCGATCATCTCTGCGGGATCTGGTGAATTAAAGACAGCGCTACCTGCAACGAAAGTATCAGCACCGGCTTCACGAGCAATCTCAATAGTTTCTAGCGATATTCCACCATCAACCTGGAGCCAAATTGGGCGGTCTCCGATGATGGTTTTAGTTTGACTCACCTTTTCCATCATCGCGTTCATAAATTTTTGGCCACCGAATCCAGGCTCTACCGTCATGATGAGGAACATATCTACATCATCGACACAATCTTCATAATCGCCAATTGAGGATCCAGGTTTAAGAGCTAGCCCGGCTCGAGAACCCTCAGCCTTAATGGCACGAAGTGTCGCTGAGATTGCACTGCTTGCCTCTGCGTGAATAGTCACACTTGCGCTACCAGCATGAGCGTAAGCCGGAGCAAGACGATCTACATCAGCAATCATCAAATGTGAATCGACTGGGATTGGTGAAGAGGCAATAATTGCTGCTGCTTGCTCGAAGTCAAAGGTGAAGTTAGGTACAAAGATATTATCCATAACATCCAGATGCAAAAGATCGGAGACTGCCGCGATCCGAGAGATCTCCTCATCCAGACTGGAAAAATCTGCATTCAAGATACTGGGCGTTATTCGAATTCCCATGTGGCTATTTTACCTTACGAAATTTTTCTAAAGAGGGCTAGAAACATCGCATCCGTATTGTGTCGCTGAGTCCAGAGAGCCATGCTCTTATCTCTGACTCCCCCTTCAAGTCCTTGCGGCATGAAAGGTTGAATATCAATCTGCTCAAGCTCGGGGTGCTTCTTCAAAATATCAGCGACAGCAATACTGGTCTCGGCTAGATGAGGCGAGCAGGTTGCATAGCCAAAAACTCCACCGGTATTCAAGATCGAAATTGCTGCATCACTTATCTCACGTTGGAGAACTCCCAGTTCGCGAAGATCAGAAAGTGATCGTCGCCAACGTACCTCCGGTCTGCGCCGCAACGCTCCCATTCCTGTACAAGGAACATCAGCCAAGATGGCATCGAAGCCTTCGCCTCGTATTGCAATCTCACGAGCATCCCCAACCCAGACTTCATGGGATCCAACAACCTGCTTCACTAAATCTGCTCTAATTTGGGAAATTTCATTAGCAACAAATCTGTGATCGCCTTGACCGGCGATAGATGCCAAGAGTGCAGCCTTACCACCGGGTCCCGCACACAGATCTAGCCACGAATTTTTCTCTGCAGCAGCCTGCGCGAAAATTGATGCGACAAGTTGTGATCCTTCATCTTGGACTCCAGCTCTGCGATGGCGCACTGCTTCCAGCGACGACGGAGTTACATCTGCCCTAAACCCATATGGTGAATAAGGAGTTTGAATTGCACCCCACTCGTGGAACTCTGCAATCTCAGATCGTCCTGGCCAGGTTACAAAGGTGGGCTTTGCCGGGGTGTTATTTGCTTCAAGGAGTGTGCGAACTTCATCGAAATCACGTAAGAGATCAAAGTATGCACTCACAATCCACTCAGGATGAGAATACGTGATCGCAAGTCTGCTGACCTCGTCATTTATCAAAGCTACAGGTGCGAGCCACTCTTCCAACGATTGTGCACTCACTTTACGGAGAAGTGCATTAACAAAAGATGCTTTCGATTCACCGAGGACTTTACGAGCCAACTCAACGCTTTCAGAGACTGCGGCGTGCATCGGCACTCTCATCTCGAAAATCTGCTGAAGACCCATTCTTGTGACATCGACGATCCCTGTATCAACTTCGCTCCAAGGTCGATCACTCACTTGGGCCAAAACATAGTCGTGTCGTCCCTGCATACGCAGCGTTCCATAGAGAAGCTCAGTTGCGAATGCTTTATCGCGCTGGTCAAAGGTTGAAGAATCTAGCGCCCGAGGCAAGAGAAGATTTGAGTAACCATCGCGACGATTTACTTCAGTGAGAATGTCAAAGACTAGGAGTCGAACTGGATCAGCCTTTGGTTTCTTGAATGTATTTCTGCGCGCTTCAACCACAGAGTTCACCTGGGTTAATTCTTGCCCCACGCGCCCAATCAGTTGCCTTCATCTCTGACTTACCTTGAGGGATGAGCTGAACTATCTCAAGTGGCTTATCTCCTGTACCGATAAGCACTCGATCTTTCTCGATCAGCCATTCCCCTGGTTTAAGCGAGGGCCGGGAGAGAAGATCGTCGCACATCTGACAACGCGTGATCTTTACAATCTCGCCACGAAAATGTGCGTATGCAATGGGATTGGGATAGAACGCTGCTACTTTACGGCTAATTACCGCAGATGGCAGTCGCCAATCAATGAGCGCTTCAGTTTTGCTTAATTTTTTCGCCAATGAGATGCCGTCTGTACTCTGCTGTGTTGGTGTAACGCCCTTTGAAATGTCATCAAGAGTTTGCGCAATGAGCGCGACACCTTGCTCCCCTAGAAACTCCAGCGCCTCCTTGCTTCGCATACTGCCATCTCGCAGAAAAGAAGTTTGTCGGTAAATGGGGCCAGTATCCATTCCCTTATCTAGTGAGAAGACCGAGATTCCCAATTCGACATCGCCATTTTCGATCGCTCGTTGGACTGGAGCAGCACCTCGCCATGCAGGCAAAAGTGAGAAGTGGAGATTAATAAATCCATGTGTAGGTATTGAAAGGATCTCTGGCGGAAGAAGTATTCCGAAGGCAACAGTGACAACACAATCAATGTCATCCAGATGGGCGGCCATTTCAACGGCTTTGCCTACCTTGATACATTCAATTCCGTGTTCGCTAGCCCAGACGGCGACATCACTTGGAGCCAAATTTCGACCGCGACCGATGGCCTTATCTTCGGTCGTAAAAACTTTAACCAAAGGATCCTTGCCAGAGAGTAAATATTCTAAGGTTTTAAAAGCAACCTGAGGCGTTGCCGCAACCGCTAGACGCACTAGTGACCTTTACCGAAAGTCTGATGAGGGGAAACTTTGATAATTGGTGAAGAACCTGACTCGCTCGCGCTCATAAACCACTCGGAGTCTCTGATCTCTTTCATAGCGAGCTTTCGAAACTCATTAGGCATTCGTTCGATAAAGAGAATTCCATCCAAGTGATCTGTCTCGTGCTGAAGTGCACGGGCCAAGAACTCACTTCCATCTACAGTGATTGGTTCGCCATGCATATCGAATCCTCGGGCTACTGCGCGTAACGCCCTAGGTGTGTCATATCGAATCTCAGGAAACGAGAGACAACCCTCTTCGCCATCTTGAAGCTCTTCACTCAAAGTAAGTTGCGGATTCACTAAATGGCCAATCTCCTCATCTACACACCAAGTGAAGACGCGCAATGGAACACCAATCTGAGGTGCTGCTAATCCAGCCCCTGGGGCATCGAGCATCGTATCGATCAAATCACTGACCAAATTCCGCAACTCTTTATCGAAATCGACTACGGGTGAGGCGGGAGTAACCAAGACTGGATCACCGAATAATCTGATCTCTTGTATGGTCATAGCCGTATCTTAACGCAGTTTAAATCTTTCAAAGGGAATGAGATAGGACATACGGGTCGATACGCATACGAGGAATCGATTTCTTGGCGATCCCGCGCTTCTTCCGATAAGTAACGAGAAAATCAAATAGCTCTTGGCCGTGATCACGGGAGACAGTCAAAATAACCCGCGAATAATCTTCATCTATCCGAGTAGGGCCGAGAATACGCGTGGAGATCGGAACACGTCCCTCTTTAATCGATGAGGTGATACCACTCAGAAAAGTAGGTGCATCGGAATGTGCTAGTTCAAGAACAATCGCATGAACTAGCGGCGGTAGCTGCGTCTGCTCGCGCTCCCTCAACTCTCTTGCCAAGAGTGGAGAGAGATTCCAACGCGAAAGCGCTGCAACTATTGGATGTGAACTATCGATGACGACAAGAGCCTTACCATTAGGCGCTAACAAACTCGCGCTCTGCATGATCGCCTCACGTGCGCGCTCTTGAGCGCGAAGATCTAGTTGTGAGAAGAGATTATCGCCCTCGAGAATAACAACAGCTTCGTAACCGCCACTTACTACGGGCGCCAT